>JBEKVA010000083.1:0-12826 GCA_049514475.1 Spirochaetia bacterium | reverse complement strand
AAGGCCGACGCGGCGGGCAGGCTGCTGGCCTGCGAGATTGGCCTACAGTGAGTTTTCAGAAGGGCTGCCGTAATCTTTCCTGGCCTCGTTGCACGGGCGTTCGGCGGTGAGTATCGCCGGCGATACTCTTGGGGTGGTGGTGCCGAAGGACAAGATAAGGGATGTTAACGATCTTGCCTAATTCTTTTCTGCATATTAGATTGAACTGTTAACTGCATTGTTTGCGTTAACAGATTTCCTTTAAACCTTTGCAGAATAATGAATTGGCTGTTAACGCTTCCTTTCTCATTGTCCGCTGCTTAATATTTCGCTCTGTCGATGTTCTCGCCATGTCTTGAAAACCGCATGGTCGAAGTATCGCCGGCGATGCTCGTTTACGGAAACTCCATCCTGCTTGAGGAAAGGAGTTAGGAGATCGGCTTGCAATGGCCCTCCGACAAGAGGATCCGCGTGTTTCATAATCTTATGTTGTGCAACAGTTCCGAGGGTAGGCAGTTGTTCAAGACAGGTCAAAGTCCTCCCATACAGGTGCGCCGTTTTCAATCATCCGAATGATGGACTTCGCCAACAGGTCAAAACCAACGGAAAGGATTTTATCTATAGCAACCCCATCGATTGTTTTCGGAACCTTCCCATCGTGAACCGCTCTGTTGCGGGCCTTGTTTTGGAGCAGGAGCTTGGTCTTTGTCTTCTTGCGCTCTACTGGATCAACGTCAAGGTAACGCGCTGCTCGCAGGAGAAAGACATGGCTTGATCCTGACTGGAAAAGGGATTCGATCGCTATTCCGCTGTCGATGGCCGAATCAACTGGATCCCAGCGTCTCATCGCGCTGTTGAGTCTCTGGAGCGGAACGCGAAACCTAGCTTGCTCGTCGGCAGTTAAATTCCTAAAACACCGATACAAACGGGGGAATGAGTCGTAGGCCTCGTCAGGCCAATTCGCGTTTTGTGGCTTCGCCCGCTCAATTGAATATGAAATGGAGGTGCCCTCGGGAGGAATCCACGCTGGAGCCTCCCACCACACCGAGGCAATTGCGGCGCCGCTCGGCCCGAAAAGGCTTGCGCACATGACTATGTCAGAGTAGTCACTGGGCAATAGAGCCGGCGGTACACCCACGATTTCATCAGGCCTTAGAAATTTTTTCGGCACAACAATCTCGCGAATCAGCGCAGCAGAAAGTGGACGGAGTTGATCCATTGCTAAAAGCCGAGCCTTGCCCTTTCCCGTACTCTCAGGCAATTGTTCCCATGGCAACAGATAAGTCTTGGCGTCAAGACTGACCTCCTTTGTGAGATTCAGCCCTTCAATCGAAAAAACTTGGCGCAGAACAATATCCTGAGATCCGAGGAAGAGTTCGAGGTCGCGAATCGTTGCTGCGGCGCCTTTTGTCGTAGTGCTTCGCAGCAACCAAAGGGCAATTGTTGAACGATCTAAGACCCGGGAGCTCGTACCAGGCAAATGCAGCATCCGACCGTATAGGTCGCACAGTTCAGGGGTCTCGTCGATGCTGGACAAAAGGGGAATCGCCTTTGGGGACGGCTTACCTCCTATCGCCGCTCCGAGGATCATCACGAGTTCGTGCGCCTCAAGTTTGTTCGGTTCAAGGGTGACAAGAGCATCAGTCAAGGCAGCCGCCAGCTTATTGAATGCCACGATGCGCTCCTTTGGGTGAGACTGTCTTATGAATGCTACACCGATAGAAAGGCCGAAGCAACGATCCTCGTAGGGATGGGCTGCTTGCGGAGCTTTTTGCACGTGGACACTGGAAAACGCAGGTTCAGATCACCCGCGTCACGAAGAAGATCGAGGCCGATTTCGCCAGAGGCGGGCGGACTGCCGGAAGGTGGACTGGCCGGGTCGAAGTACTCGGCGTACCTGCGAAAAGTCGCGCCAAGCGCGTTTTTCGGAGCGAAAGTCAGGAGGGAGCAGATGACGCTTATGCTCCGCTTTCCCGCGCAAGGGGGGTCAACAAACGGCCGACAAGAGTCTTACCATGACAGCTCTCCAACGATTTCTTGGGCTTCGCCGCTGAATCAACAATCGCAATGCCGGTTGGCGGACAGTTCGCTAAGGGATAGACTTCTCGACATGCCGCAAGAGCGAAAGCGTCCCCCTCTTTCCGACGAAGAGTTTGTACGAAGATGGAACCTTTGGAAACGGGCCCTTGGTCCGGATGACGAAAACTCTTTATTCCGGCAAATGATATCCACCTGTTGGAACATAGCAGTCTACAAGGCTATTCAGGCCTCATGGAGAACTGTAACGGCCGAGGACGGCGACACGATCAACATGAATCGCCTACTCTTCTATTTTATTACCACCAACTTCAACAAGAGCCTATGCTTTGATTTGCGGCGCCTCACCGACTCGGGCAACATCGAAGAGGCGGATGCAAAAAGGCATGATCGTTCGGTGTACTCGCTCCACAGCGTGTTGGAAGACATAAGAAGCTATCGCGAGGAGTACACTCGAAGGCGATTGTTCATTTGCCGCGGTCTTGAACCGGATTTGGCTCTCATTCGAAGAAAACACGATGAGTGGTTGTATGCGCCATCATTCAAGGGTGGGTTTGTCCCTGCGGGATTGGATGAGGAGCCCAGCCGTCAATGTCATGAGGAGTGGGATCGGCTTTGCGGCTTGACGGCTGAATATCGAACTCTTGATGACTGCGTTCCAGTAGAGTATCTTGATTTGCTACTCAACGAGGTTCACAAAATGCGAGAAAGTCTCTTCATTGTGGATAAATGGTTTGCACACGCAGCTACTCCGATCAGTAGAAGGCCTGTCACCGAAAAAAGCGTAGTAACACCGGCCGATCTCGAACAGCTCGCAAAGATGTGCGGACACCTCGTCAATACCGTTTCTATCATTCTCGGAGACGGTACCTACCCGTTCCACACTGAGTACGCTGATGACAAATGGGAAGACTGGAGCGCGGGCTGGGAGTGCGATCTAATTGCACTAGAAAATGCCTGGCAACAGTGGGGCCAGGCCGTTGACAGCCTGCAGCCGATCTATCCAGCAGAGCTTAGCAAGTAGCGTGATGGATGTCACCCGGCGAGCTCAATCTCCTTTCGAAACGACGGCTATCCGAGCATGAGTTGCTTTGATTCGCTGACCTTCTGCTGAATCGTAGTCGGCCATACTAATGGACCGCTCCCCAGGGGGGATCAACAAACGGTCGTTTGCTTTGAGCCTCCCCTAACGAGGAAGCAATTTCAAGGATAGTAGTTCTCTCGCAGCTCTGTCTGGTTGTCTTGAGGGACCTGTATCTGGCAGGGCTTCCAACATGGACAGGCCGAAACGCAACGAGAGGGTCTCCGCTCCGCAGAGCATCACCGTCAAGGCGTTGGGCGAGTCAATGTGGAAGTTGGTCAGCAGTCGGATCTCAGCCAGAATCTCATTGCTCAAGAGATGAGCTTCATCGATGAGCAATACCGGATGCAAGTGACGGGAACTGTTCATCGAGAGGATATGGGCTTGGATGTCGCGGAACATGACTGCGCGACGGCAGGATGAAGACAGACCGAAAAGCGCGCACAGGTGGGTATAGAACTCCAGGATGCCCACATAGGTGTGGCAGAGATACAAGGCCATGACCCTCTACATGCTGCTCCAGCACGTCCAACCGAGAATAGCGATCCCCAGGTCCACCAAGTCGCAGACGCGCCGTGCACCCTTGCACAGAACGGCTTTGAGGTCTTGTCTGACGTCACGGGGCAGTGATGGCGCGGTGCCCCCGCCGGGCGTGATCGCACAGCGGTCGGGTCGTCTCAACCAGGGGCCACGCGCTACTCCTCTATGGGCTCCTCCTGGGTATCCGTGAGAATTGCGATCACCTCGCCAATCTTCACCGTAGACTCCGCTGCGCAGAGGATCTTCCGTAGGTACCCGCTGGAAAAGGATTCCACGTCGAGAGTGGCCTTGTCGGATTCCACCGAAAGAAGGGCCTCTCCCTTCTCCACCCTCTCACCGACATTCTTGTTCCAGCTAACGATCGTCCCCTCTTCCATTGTCTCGCCCAGCACCGGCATGATCACCTTACGCGTCATACTTCGACCTCCCTCTTCTCGCGGACCTTGCAGGCCGCCGCGGCAACGATGGCTTCCTTGATTTCCTCTACGGAGGGCACCGAGTACTGCTCAAGGCCCGGTGAACAGGCGATGATCGTATCCTTGCCCGCGACACGGGTCACTGCCTTCATGTCGGGGACCAGTTCGTAGGCGCGCGCAAACAGCTCTGCGCTCGCCCCCGCGGTCTTATTCGACTCAGTGACGATCACCACGCGGCGCGTCTTTTGAAGCGATGCGCGGAGGGTGGTCTCGTCGAGGGGGCGAAGGGTCCGCATGTCGACGACCTCAACGGAAATCCCCTGACTCGCCAGCGCCTCGGCGGCTTCCAGCGCGTAATGGACCATACGGGAATATGTCAGAATGGTGACGTCCTCTCCCTCCCGTTTCACCTCAGCCGTGCCGATCGGCACGGTGTATTCGTGATCGGGGACCTCCCCCTTCATCGTGTATAGTGCCTTGTGCTCGATGAACAGGACCGGGTTGATGTCGCGAATGGCAGATTTCAGGAGTCCCTTCGCGTCATACGGGGTGGCAGGGAGGACGACCTTCAACCCGGGGATGTGCATGTACCAGGATTCGAGGCTCTGGGAATGCTGCGCCGCGGCCGATCGACCCGTGCCCTGCTGCGTGCGAACCACGAGCGGGACCGTCACGTGGCCGCCGGTCATGAAATGGAACTTCGCTGCCTGGTTGATGATCTGGTCGGATGCCAGGGTGGCGAAGTCTATGTACATGATCTCCACGACCGGCCGAAGGCCGATGAGTGCCGCTCCCACGCCGGCCCCGACTATCAGGGACTCAGAGAGGGGGGCGTCGATTACCCTGCGCGCGCCAAACTTCTCGATGAGACCCCGGGAGACCTTGTATGCGCCGCCATAAGCCCCCACGTCTTCCCCGAAGAGAAAGACCCGCTCGTCCCTGTCCATCTCCTCGCCGATGGCCTCTCCGAGGGCTTCCCGATAGGTCACTGTCCGGCTCATCGAACTGCCTCCTGCTCCGCGTAGATGTCGGTGAAGATTTCGCACTTCTGGGGGTATTCGCTGGCGTCGGCGAATTCGACGGACTCCGCCAGGATGTCCTCGATCTGTCGATCCATCTCCTGGAGGTCAGCGGCGCACAGAGCGCCTTGTGCCTCGAGTCGCGCGACAAACATCTGGATCGGATCCCGCGCTTTCCACTCCTGCTCTTCCTGCTTTGTCCTATAAGAAGTCGGGTCGCTCCTCGAATGACCGTAATAGCGATAGGTGAGGCTCTCCAAGAGGGCGGGACCCTCGCCGCTTCGCGCATGCTCGACGGCCCAGCGGGCCGACGCCTGAACCGCCTCCACATCCATGCCATCTACCTGCTTCCCGGGGAACCCGTAGGCGGCCGCGCGCCGGCTCAGATCATCCACAGCGGACACCCTGGCGATCGGGGTGGACAGGCAGTAACGGTTGTTCTCGATGACATAGACGATCGGGAGCTTCTGCTTTCCCGCGAAGTTCAGCGATTCGTGGAACTCTCCCTCCAGGGAGGCGCCCTCCCCGAAGAAACAGATCACGACATTATCGCTGCCTCGGTACTTCAGGCCAAGCGCGGCTCCCGTCGCGATAGGCAGACCGGCGCCTACGATGCCGTTGGCCCCGAGATTACCCAGCGCGATGTCGGCAATGTGCATCGATCCGCCCTTGCCCTTGCAGTAGCCATCGACCTTCCCGAACATTTCCGCCATCATGCGCCTGATGTCCGCACCCAGAGCGATCATGTGGCCATGTCCCCGATGGTGGCTCTGGATGAAGTCCCCTTCCCGGAGGGCGGCAATGGTTCCCACGGCCGTTGCTTCCTGACCAACAGAGAGATGAAACATCGTTCCCGCCAGCTTTCCATACGCGAAGGCTTCCGATATTTTCATTTCAAAGCCGCGGATCAGCTTCATTGCGTACAGGAGAGATTGCGGCGACTGCAGATGCTTCATGACAATACTCCTTCGATTGACGTTTCGTTCAACGGCTGTTCGTCCCTACCCGGGGCAATTTTTCAGGCTCAGCAGCCGCAAGGCGGCCTCTTCGTCGGTGATCAAGATATTAATCCAGCCGCCACGTACGGCCCCCAGAATTGCCTCCGCTTTCAATGCTCCTGCTGCTACACCGATTCGGGTAGGTATCTTTTTTAACTGTTGAGGGTCGATGCCGATCACTCGCTCGTTGAAAAGAAAGTTTGCCATATTTCCGTTCAGGTCGAAGTGCCTTCCGCAAATATCCCCGACTGAGCCTGCCCGATGGAGGTCCTCGGCCTCTTCAGCGCTTATGTAACCAGCCCTCACCAATGCGCTCACCTTCACCACATTCGAACCAACACCAAGCACAGCGAGATCGGCTTTGCTCGCCTTCTTCAGTGCAAGATCGACTTCCCTTTCCTGCATCAACAGTTCCTTGATTGAGCGGTTCTGAACGATAAGCGGGGCGGGCAGAAAGCTGTACTTGCGGCTCAGCTTCTCCGCGAGAGCTCGAGCAAGTTCAAATCCATCGGTGTTCAGATCGCGCGCTCCGGATCCGCCAAGAAGCTGCACGACTTCAACATCCAGTTTGCGAGAAGGCCGAAACTCACGTACCATGTGAAGAAGGGAACTGCCCCAGGCAATTCCGATATACATCCCGTCACGCAGCAGGTCCTCTAACAGACCCGCCGCTGCGCGGCCTAGTTGGACTCTTGTAATTTCGGGGTTCTGGTCCGAACGTACGACAACAGTCTTCACCAGCCCAAAGGTCCCCGTGATTTCCTGCGACAACATGAAGTCCATCGACGAGTTTTCACTGATCCGAATTTCGATCAGCTTCAATTCTCTGCAGGCCTTGAGTATCTTTGAAACATTCGATCGCGAGATATCGAATGTTTCGGCTATTTCCTGTTGCGAACGCTCTTCGATATAGTACATCTTAGCCACTCGAATGAGAAAATCGCGACGATTCGATGGCAACTTTGTGGCATCCGCTTTCCCCATTTCCGGTATTTTTTCGTCCTTCACCTTACCCTCCCACGCTATTGGGAAAACCGGCACTTTCAAAGAGACCCCGAATCTCCTCCACATGCTCTTGGGATGGCGGTTCAAGCTCTTCAAGTTGATACGCCAGATTTAGGCGTCTATACTTGCCCCTCCCCAAGCGATGGTAAGGCAGCAAGTCAACTCGAATTCCTGGTGCCGTAGATCTAAGAAACTCGATCATTCGCAAATAATTATCCGTTCTGTCATTATGCCGCGGAATGAGGGGAACCCTGACGATAACGGCCTTACCCGTTTTCATTAGCTTCCTGAAATTTTCCAGCACAAGTTGATTATCCGCGCTCGTGAGGGCACGATGCCGCACAGGGTCCATTTCCTTCAGGTCGAACAGCACTAGATCGATGACCGGAAGAGTCGCCGCCATCGTCTCCCAAGGGACCAGCCCCGAGGTCTCCACCCCCGTGTGGATCCGGGCGCCCTTGCACAGGCGCGCGGTTTCCCGGAGTAACTCCGGCTGCTCAAATGGCTCCCCCCCCGAAAAGGTAACCCCGCCGCCGGATGTCCTGTAAAACGCAGCATCCTTTTGGACCTCAAGGAATATCTCCTCCGCGCTCATCGATCGGCCGAGCAGGACCAGGGCCTCGGCGTTGCACCCCTTCGCGCACGTTCCGCAGGCACGGCAAAGCCTGCGATCGATCAGCACTCCCCCGTCGCTCCAGGAAAGGGCGCCATGAGGACAGGCCGTGATGCACGCGCGGCAGTTCAAGCACTTCTCCCGCCAGTACACCAACTGCGGCTGAGGCTCCTGCGATTCGGGATTGCTGCACCACAGGCAGCGAAGGAGGCACCCCTTTAGGAACACCACGGTGCGGATTCCCGGGCCGTCCTTCAGGGCGTAGCGCTCGATCTCGAAGACGATTCCTCGTCCTGCCCCCGGCGGAATGGCTGCGCGTGCGTCGCTCATGTCCCTCAACCCAGCGAATGCGTCGTACGCGCAATGATGTCATCCTGAGTGTCTGGCTCGAGGGAGGTGAACAGGGCGCTGTAGCCTGCCACGCGAACCACGAGGTCCCTGTACTTCTCAGGTTCCTTCTGGGCCGAGCGCAGCGTCTCGGGGTTCACGACATTGAACTGGATGTGCCATCCCTTCATCTCGAAGAACGTCCGCACAAGGTCCTCAAGCTTCGCCAGCCCCTCGGATCCGGCCACGGAGGTCGGGAGGATCTTCTGGTTGAGCAGGTTTCCCCCCGTGATGCGGATCGTGGGCATGCGGGCGACCGATTTCACTACGGCCGTGGGGCCCAAGCGGTCGGTGCCGTGGTACGGCGAGCATCCTTCCGCAAGGGCCTCCCCATCGCGCCTTCCGTCAGGAGTGGCCCCGACGGGCAGCCCGCTGGGCACGTTACCTGAGATGGTCGCCGTGCAGGGGTAGCTGATGCCGCCGATCGGTCCGCGCCCGAAGCGCGTGGTGTGATATTTATCCAGCTCCCGGATAAAGATCATGTATGTCTCGCAGGTCAGGCTGTCGACGTACTCGTCATCGTTGCCGAACTTCGGGGCCTTGTTCAGCAACATCTGGCGGACCTGCTCGCCCTGCGGGCCGCTGAAGTTCGAGTCCAGGGCTGCCTTCAGCTGTTGCCCGCTCAAGGCCTTCTCCTCGAAAACCAGCTTCTTCATGGCCGCAAGGGCGTTGCCGACATTCGTCACCCCCGTCTCAGGACCCGTCACCATGTCGTAGACAGCGCCCCCTTCCTTCGGTGTCTTGCCACGTTTGATGCAGTCCTGCACGAGCCCCGTGCAGAAGGGCTCGGGTATCAGCTCTTCTATGGAGTAGTCGATAGCGTGTTCGCCCTCAATCCGTAGCCTGACATAGTAACGCATCTGCTTTTCGAAGGCATCCATCAGCTCCGCAAAGGAGCTGAATGTGCCCAGCTCACGCTCGTCCGGACAGAGCCGATGTCCCGTTTTCGGATCCCGGCCCCCGTTCAGCGTCATTTCGAGGATCTTCGCGAAGTTCGTAAAGCTCATGCCAGCGGCCCGATAGCCGTGCTTGCCGGGAATGATCGGCTCAATGCACCCAACGATCGCATAGTTGTTCGCGTCTTCTAGCTTGACGCCCCGGCTGAGCAGAGAGGGGATCATCAGCTCGTCGTTGTGCATCGCCGGCATCCCGAAACCGAGACGGATCACCTCAGCGCACTTGCGCAAGTACTCCGGGGGGGCGCCGGGGTGCAATCGGGCAGAGACGTTGGGCTGAGGAAGGCGGGAGAGGGAAACACTGTCCAGACACAGCATCGTCAGCTCATTCGTTGCGTCCCGCCCATCGGGAAGGATGCCGCCGAGGGTCAGGTTCTGGTAGGTCGGGCCACCGCCACTGAAGCGGGTGTGGCTCCAAGGGCGGATTTTCGTAATGCCGAACATCTTGATCCACAGGCAAGCAAGTAGCTCCACCACTTCTGCATCGGTCAGCGCACCCGCCTTACGGTCAGCACAGTAATGATCATACATGTATACGTCGAACCGCCCCAAAGACATAGAGTGGCCGTTGCTCTCGATCTGAGAGACCAAGTGCATGAGCCAGATCGTCTGGATGGCCTCGCGGAAGTTGCTGGCCGGCTCGGCAGGCGCATGGGAGCATATCTGCGCGATGCGCTGTAGTTCCTTACGGCGCGCCGGGTCTAGCTCTTGACGGCTCATGTCACCAGCTAGCTTCGCGTACCTCGACGCGAAGCGCAAGACTCCCTCGTAGGCGATGATCACCGCCTCCAGCACCAGCTTCTTGTGGAAGTTCCCCGGATCGGTCGTTTCCAGCGCGGTCAACTCCCCCTTTGCCTCAGCAAGGATCCCTTTCACCCCGCTCGACAGCACCTTTGGAAAGTCAAGCATGATATGCCCGTCTCCGGATGTCATATTGCCTGTCGCTGAAAGGACACCAGTATCGTAAGCCTTCTTCACAGGCTCAGGAAGCGTCGACAAACAACGCTCATGCAAAGTCTTACCCTTCCACCATTCACAGATCTCTAAAATCTCCTTGCGCACTTCACTCGAAACTTCGAAGCGATCTGCTGGCCGATTTGGCAGTTCATCGATCTCACCAATAATCCATTTTACTGAATATTCGGGGAAAATTGGCGCTGCCCTAACCTTTCGCGCCTGATTGCCGACGATCAGTTCACGGGCATCGATAGTTACTGTCATCCTTTCAAGAACATTGCTAAGCGCTTTCGCGCGGAGTATGATCATTGGATCGCTTGAGTTTTCTTTATAGGTTTCAGTGACGTACCGGGCACGCTCCGGACACACTTCAGGAACCACTTTTAAGGACATAGCCTTTAACGAATTAATCCGGGATAGAACATCTTCAGAAATGTCTGGTCTCATATAGTTCATGCGGACCTCCACAGCTTTCCGGCTATAGCTGTTGCCATAAAGCTCTCAACCTCAGAAAGAGTTGGCATTGACCGTGAGGAGCCCGAGCGGGTGACACATAGAGCTCCTACCGCGCATGCAAATCGCGCTGCTCTGAATACGTCCGCGCCGCTGTCAATCGCATAAGCGAGTCCACCATTAAATGCGTCTCCAGCAGCTGTCGCATCTACAGCCTTCACAGCATATCCCGGCACCCACTCTTTCCGCCCGTTGCTGGACACATAGGCACCATTGCATCCTAGCGTAATGACTACCTGAGGGACGCCCTTTTTATGAAAGAAACTCGTTGCACGGTCTGCAGTTTCAATGTCCCTTACCTTGATACCGGTCAGGGTCCAGGCCTCCGTTTCGTTGGGCGTAATGACATCAATAGTCCTGTAAAAGCTGTCGCTGATTGGCATTGCCGGAGCTGGATTGACAATAGTGCAGCAACCCACCTCTTTTGCAATTCTGATCGCATAAATAGCGGCTTCCATAGGGATTCCAAACTCAACAAGTACAACCCCAGCTGATGCGACTAGTCTCTCATGCTTCTTGACGAATTCAGGTGTGATGAATGCGTTCGCATTCGCCACAATTGTTATGAGGTTCTGACCGTTCTCCCCGACCATGACGAGCGCAGCCCCGCAATAAGCATCTGGTTGAACTTCGACATACTTCAAGTCCACCCCTGCCCAGCGGAATCCTTCAAGAAGTGTGTCTACATACTTATCACTGGCACCAACTTTGTTAATAAACTTGATATCTCCACCAAGCCTTCCAACCGCAACTGCCTGATTTGCGCCTTTGCCGCCAGGCGTTACGGTGAAATTTTTTCCCGAAACCGTCTCTCCAGGGCAGGGAACACGGCAAGCATTCGAGACGAAATCTATGTTAGAGCTTCCAATAACGATTATCATAAACCCTCGTATAACGTCTACAAGGCCAGCTTGCGCGAGGCCTAAGATACTTCTGCAAAAGAAGCCCTGCTAATAATGTCCTCTTGGACCTCAGGACTCAGCTCTGTAAAGTACGCGCTATATCCGGCAACTCTCACCATCAGGCTCCGATACTTGTGCGGATTTTTCTGAGCATCGCGAAGAATCTTGTTGTCGATCACGTTGAATTGAATATGGAAACCACCCATCGCGCAGTAGGCCCTAAGAAGCGCAACTAGTTTCAATAAGTCCCTTTCCTCTTTTAGTACAGAAGGGGAGAAGCGCATGTTGAGTAATGTGCCGTTGCACGCTGCAATATGGTCAAGCTTTGCGGCCGATTGAATGACAGAGGTGGGCCCTTTTGCTTCTGCATCATGTGTCGGCGAAATGCCGCCGTCAGCCAGAGGTGTCTTTGCTTTCCGGCCACTCGGCAACGCCCCAGTGTTCAGCCCAAGCGGTACATTAGCTGACACTGTAAAAACGCCTGGCCAGAACCTTATTCCGTAAGGTCCGGTATGGCTTTCGATTTCTTTACAATAAATTTGACCCGCTAGTCTAACCATCGAATCTACTAGATCGTTATTATTACCGTATTTAGGAGCCCGGTGAAGAAGCATTTGCCTAATATCCTCATGACCTTCGAAATTGGTCTGCAACAGAGCTACGAGAGTGTGCATATCAATCTTCTTTTCCTTGAATACGAGAGTCTCAATTGCTGCGAGCGAGTCACCCACATCGGGAACTGCGACGGCATTCACGCCTATCGAGTTGTATTTTGCTCCACCCCACGTAAAATCCTTGCCACTTTCTAAGCAACCATCAATAAGCGCGGACGTAAAAGGACATGGCACCAACTTCGCGTGGTGTTCAACAATTGCATTCAAAGTCGTTATCATATGTCCAGCAAAATAGTGCAGTTGAACCTTGAATGCTTCAATAATCTCTTGGAGGGACGTAAATGTTTTCGGATCTTGTGTTTTCGGTCCGACGCGAACTCCTGTCAGTACACAGACACCGCTGTTCATTGCAAGTTCGAAGCATTTGGCAAGATTGAATTGAGCGGCGTTTGTCCAGCCTGCAAGACATCCGGACGGAGCGACCTCGACACAGCCGATAACGCAGTAATCGCGTGCTTCCTCTAGTGTGACTCCACGCTTTAGTAGCATAGGGATTGCCGTTTCGTCGACAAAGACTTTCGGCTTCCCTCGCCCCAACCGAATGACCTCCGCAGCTTTCAACATGAAGTCTTGCGGACTTCTCTTGTGTATCCGGATCGCAAGTTCGGGCTGAAATAACCCAACTTCCTTTTCCGCCTCAAGAAAAACGAAGGATAGATCGTTGGTTGCGTCACTATTGTCTTCTTTCACGCCCCCAAGAATAATACACTGCGTAAGAGAGAATCCACCGAAATATCTGGCCGGGACAT
>JBEKVA010000082.1:0-12917 GCA_049514475.1 Spirochaetia bacterium | reverse complement strand
AAAACCACCACCATCAGGCTCATGTGCGGTCTGCTCGCCCCCCATGCGGGCAGTGTGAGCATCCTCGGCCGCGCGCTGACAGGCAACCTTCCATGGGTCAAGGAGCGCATCGGGTACCTTTCACAGCGCTTCAGCCTCTACGGGGACCTCACGGTGGACGAGAACATCGAGTTCTTCGCCCGCATTCATGGCATGCGGGACTTCCACGCTCGCCGCGACGAGCTCCTTGGCTTCACGCGCCTCACCCCTTTCCGAAGGCGGCTTGCCGACCGGCTTTCCGGCGGCATGAAGCAGAAGCTCGCGCTGGCCTGCACGCTGGTGCATCATCCGCGGATCATCCTCCTCGACGAGCCGACCACCGGGGTGGATCCCGTCTCGCGAAGGGAGTTCTGGCTCATCCTCTCCGAGCTGCTGCAGCAGGGCATCACCATTGTCATGTCCACGCCGTACCTGGACGAGGCCGAGCGCGCCAGTCGTGTCGGCCTGATGAACGCCGGGCGCCTCATGGCCGTCGAACGGCCCGCCGGCATCCGCGCGGCAATGCAGGGGACCGTCCTGGAGGTCGTCTGCACGGAGATACGCCGCGCCAGCGCGCTGCTGAAAGCCGCCGGGGCGCTCCGCGAGGTCCAGCTTTTCGGCGACAGGCTGAACGCGGTAGCCGCAGATGCAGAGGAGGGTGAGGCAGTCATCCGCGGCGCCCTGGAAGCGGCAGGCATCGAGATCAGCTCGCTGCGGGTCATCCCGGCGAGCCTGGAGAACGCGTTCATCTCCCTGATCCGCAAGGAAAGCGAGGCCTCATCATGAAAACTGACGCGCGGGCGCTCATCACGGCGGCGCTCCTGGTCGCAGCCACGGCGGGGGCGGGGGCCCAGGCCGCGCGTATCGTGGACCTGCAGGAGTGCATCCGTCTGGCGATCGCCGGCGACGCCGGGCTGCGCGTGGGTGAGCTTGACGAGAAGATCGCCGATGCGCGGCTGCGGGAAATGCAGGGGCAGTACTATCCCTCGGTGACTCTGCAGGGAAGCTACTCGCGTCTTTCCGATGTGAGCCCGGGAACCATTCCGGTTCAGATTCCCCCGTTTCCGCCATCGAACGTCACACTCCCCGCGCCCCTGGACAACAGCACCAGCATCCGACTGGGCATCCAGCAGCCCCTGTTCACGGGGCTGCGCATTGCCGACAGCATCCGCCAGGCCCAGTCCCAGCGCGAGGCCAACCGCGGCGACCTTGCAAAAAGCAGGATAGATCTTCGCTACCTGGTCGAGGAGACGTTCTGGGACCTCGCGAAGGCGAAGACGCAGGAGCAGGCAATCCGCGAAAGCGTCGAGCAGCTTCAGGGGCACCTGGCGGACGTGCGGACGCTCCTCTCGCAGGGGATGGCCACCAACAACGACGTCCTGCAGGCGCAGATGCGCCTGGAGGATGCGCAGATAGACCTGGGCAGCGCGCTGAGCTTCCGGGAGATCACCCGCGTAAGGCTTGCCCAGCTCCTCGGCCTGCCCTGGAACGCTCCCCTGGACATCGCGGACGTCGATACCTCCGCGGCAGTCCCGCCGCCGCCTGCCACCGAGGAGCTCGTCACCCGTGCGCTCGCCGCGCGGCCCGACATCCGGGGCTCGCGCGCGCGGGTGGATGCACAGGAAGCGGCGATAGGCGTCGCCCGCGCGGGGCTGTTTCCGAGCGTCTCGCTCACCGGCGATTACACCATCGCCAATCCCAACCAGAGGATCTTTCCCCAGACCGACCAGTTCGTCGGCACGTGGTCGGTGGGCGTTCTGGGCTCCATCGACGTCGGGCGTTACCCGCAAGTCCTGGCTCAGCAGGAGCAGGCGCGTGACCGTCTCGCGCAGGCGCGGGAGAGCTCGCGAAAGCTCCTCGACACGGTGAGCGCGGAGGTGGTCCGCGCGGCGCTTGGCCTGCGCGAGGCCTCCGACCGGCTCGACGCACTGCGGCGCCAGACCGTGCAGGCGCGGGAAAACGACCGCGTCACCCAGGAGCGGTACCGCCAGGGGATAGCGCTCTCCTCGGAGAGCCTCGACGCGCAGACGCTGCTGGTGCGGGCGCGCCTGCGGGAGGCCGGGGCGTTTTTCGACTGCCTGATCGCGCAGGCGGCGCTTCAGAAGGCGGTCGGCGAATGAGCACGTCCGCAAGGGTCCCCGGGGCCGCCGATGCCCGCGGAGCTGCCGCTCCCGCCATCAGTGTCCGCGGCCTGTCAAAGAGGTTCGGCAAGTTCCTCGCCGTGGACGGCATCTCGTTCGAGGTCCCGGCGGGCAGCATCTTCGGGCTGCTGGGCGCCAACGGCGCCGGCAAGTCCACCACCATCAGGATGCTCTGCGGCCTGCTCTCCTCCAGCGGGGGTACCGCAGAGGTGGCAGGAAAGGACATCAACAGGGAGCCCGAGGAGATCAAGCGCAGGATCGGCTACATGTCCCAGCGCTTCTCCCTGTACGACGACCTCACGGTGGAGGAGAACATCAATTTCTTCGGCGGGGTGTACGGCCTGACGAACGCGGAGCTGAAAGACCGCGCCCGGCAGACCGTCCTGCGCGCCGGGCTGCAGGGAAGGGAGAAGAGCCTCACGCGAGAGCTCTCCGGCGGCTGGAAGCAGCGGCTGGCTCTGGGCTGCGCAATCCTTCACCGGCCCGGCATCGTCTTTCTCGATGAGCCGACGGGGGGCACCGACCCGCTCTCCCGACGTCTTTTCTGGGAGATCATCAACGAGCTGGCCATGGAGGGCACCACGCTCCTTGTCACCACCCATTACCTGGACGAGGCGGAGTACTGCAACACGCTGGTGCTCATGCACGCGGGCCGGATCGTGGCGCAGGGAAGCCCCCGGCAGCTGAAAAGCGACGTCATCACCGGGGCGGTGTACGAAATCGAATGCGCCGATCCCGTATCCGCCATGGCAGCGCTGAAGAACTCACCCGCGGTGCGCGAATCCGCGCTTTTCGCAACACGGCTGCACGTGAGCTTGGACCGCGAGGAGGAGGCTCCCGCCGTGGTCGCCGCTCTGCGCGCCGCGGGGATCGAGGTGATCAGGTACGCCCGAATCGTTCCCTCCCTGGAAGATGTGTTCATCAGGCTCATCGACGCGCAGGGGCAGGGATGAGCGGCGGACGGATTGCCAGCATCATTGTGAAGGAGCTGCGCCAGATCTCCCGTGACCCGGCTACGCTGGGGACGCTCCTGGCCATTCCCGTGTTCCTGCTGCTCATGTTCGGATACGCCATCAGTCTCGACATCAAGCACATCTCCCTGGCGGTTCTCGACCGTGACGGAAGCGAAACCAGCCGTACGTTCCTGCAGGGCTTCCTGCATTCCGAGTATTTCACCCTGAAGGCGCGCATCACCCATGACGCGGAGATCGACAGGCTTCTCGACGAGGGCACCGTCCTCGCGGCGCTGGTGATCCCGGAGGGGTTCGGCCGCGACGTGCTGGCCGGCCGTGCTGCCGAGGTGCAGGCCATCGTCGATGGCTCCAACGGGAACACGGCCGCCACCGCTATCGGCTACATACAGGCGGTGAGCAGCGACTACGCGCAGAAGGCGTTCGTGCGCTCGCTGCAGAGGGCGGGGGTGGGAGGCCCGAAGGCCACCATCGATTTCCGCCCGCGGGTGCTGTTCAATCCCGAGCTGCGCAGCGCCAACTTCCTCGTGCCCGGGCTCATCATGCTGATCCTGATCCTCACCGCCGTCATGTCCACGGCAATTTCCATCGTGCGGGAAAAGGAACGGGGGACAATGGAGCAGATCACCGTCTCTCCGGTGCACCCGCTGGAGCTGATTATCGGCAAGACGGTGCCGTACCTGCTGATCGGGCTGGTGGCCGCGGCGGCAATCCTCGCGGCGAGCCGCTTTCTCTTTGGCGTGACGGTGCAGGGAAGCTGGCTGGACCTCGCGGTGGTGACGCTGCTCTTCCTCATTGGCGGTCTGGGGCTGGGCGTGCTTCTCTCCACGGTGGCGGAGAGCCAGCAGGTGGCCCTCCTGCTCTCCGTGATGCTCACGGTGCTGCCGGCGTTCATCCTCTCGGGGTTCGTCTTTCCCTTTCACAACATGCCCCCGATCATCCAGGCGGTGAGCTACATCCTGCCGGGGCGCTACTACCTGGCGGCGCTGCGCGCCATCATGGTGAAAGGCGCGGGATTCTGGGCGTTCAAGGAGCAGGTGCTCGCGCTGGCCATCTTCGCGCTTGTCACCGCGGGGGCCAGCGTGCTGCGGCTGCGGAGGGCGCGACAGTGAGGACGATCGGGTTCATCATCCGCAAGGAGTTTCACCAGATATTCCGCGACCGCCGGCTCCTGCCGCTGATTTTCATCGCCCCCGTGCTGCAGATCATCCTGCTGGGCTACGCGGCGAACATGGAGGTAAAGGACATCCGGCTGGGCGTCTGCGACCAGGACATGACGGTGGAAAGCCGCCGCATGGCGGAGAGCTTCCTGCGGTCGGGCAGCTTCGCGCTCAGCAGGTACTACCCGATCGCTTCCGCTGCCGAGTCCAGCATCGAGACAGGGGAGTCCTCCCTGGTGCTCGTCATTCCGCCCGGCTTCGGAAGGGACCTGGCCGGCACGCGCACGGCGCCGCTGCAGCTGCTGGCAGACGGCTCAGATTCGCAGAGCGCGGCCATCGGTCTCACCTACGCCACCATCATCGTGAACCAGGCATCCGCGGCGCGCACCGCCGCGCGGCTTGCCTCGGTGGACCCCGCGCTGCTTCGGCACGTACGCCGTGTGCAGGTCAATCCCGCCGTGCGGGTGCTGTACAACCCCGCCCTTGCCAGCCGCAACTTCATGGTGCCCGGGGTGCTGGGCATGATCCTCATGATCATCACCACCACCCTCACCTCGGTGTCGGTGGTGAAGGAAAAGGAGCAGGGCACGCTGGAGCAGCTCATCGTGACGCCCATCACCCCGGGCCAGCTCATCATCGGCAAACTCGCCCCCTTCGCCATACTCAGCACGGTCATCATCACCCTCGTGCTCCTGGCCACGCTGCTCCTCTTCGGCCTCGCGGTGCGGGGCAGCATTCTGGTGCTCTACCTGCTGTCGTTCCTCTTCATGCTCACGACGCTGGGCCTGGGCTTGTTCGTCTCCACGATCGCCCGCAGCCAGCAGCAGGCCATGATGATTTCGGTTTTTTTCATCATCCTGCCCATGGTGATCCTCTCGGGGTTCGTCTTTCCCATAGAGAGCATGCCGCCGGCTATCCAGGCGGTGACGTACCTCTTTCCGCTGCGCTACTACTTCGTGATCATCAGGGGGCTGTTTCTCAAAGGAGTGACGCTGGCGGAGCTGTGGCGGGAAAGCGCGGCCCTGCTGGTCATCGGGACGGCCATCATCACGGCAAGCGTGCTGCGCTTCAGGAAGAGACTGGAGTAAGAGTCATACGCCGGCGTGATCACTCCCGGCGGGCAGCCACCCTGGGCGGCAGGGCAAAAAACAGCGCAAGCGCCCCGCAATACACCATGGCGACGGTAGCGTTGAGGAATGCGAGTCCCACCGCGACCACGTAGAACAGCGGGCCGAACCTGTACCGTGACTTGAGGGCCTTCACCTCGGCGCTGTCGGCGGGCACATTCAGAAGGCGCGGTTTTCGGGCAGCCGAGGCGCAGTACATCCACAGCCCCCAGAAGCCGAGTGAAATGTTCAGCCCGTTCGCCGCGTAGAGGACCGCGGCCAGCCTTTCCCCGGGCTCCCCCAGGTATTCGGCGACCATCGCCGTGGGGAACGGCACGATCGTCACCCCCATGAGCAGGTACAGGTTCAGCACCAGCAGCCCCGTGTTCGCCCGCTCGATGAGGGTAAAGAGGCGATGGTGATTGATCCACATGATGCCGATGGTGAGAAAGCTCGTGAGGAACGCCGCGTATGACGGCCACTCCCCGAGCACCGCATCGGCAAGGCCGCGGCCGCCGAGCCCCTTCGGCACGTGGATCTCCAGGATGAGCAGGGTGATGGCGATGGCGAACACGCCGTCGCTGAAAGCCTCCACCCTGCCGGTTTCATTCGAGCGCCGTTCCGCCACCACCGCCTCCCGGCGAGCCCGCCTACCGCGGTGTCAGCTCGAGCTTCTCCGTGCCGGCTGCTTTCAGCGCCGTGGAGCTCCAGTACTCGGGGTGGTAGCGCACCGCGAGCCACGGCCTGACCATGTCATCGTAGTGCCGGCTGCCGGTGTGCCCGCTCTGTCCCGTCGTGTGCATGACCTGCGACGCGCCGAGGTCGGACAGGTCGACGATCTGCCTCATGGAGGAGACCGCGTACACGCCGTAGGGAACATTCGGCTTCCAGTCGGTGCTGCTCACCTGCTGGAACCCGCCGCTGGCCGGCAGGGGTCCCCGGTTGAAGATGCGCTCGATGAGGCGGATACCCGACCTGCCGAATGTCTGGTTTCTGAAGACGGCTGTATGAGTCTTCCCCCATCGCCAGGTCCGCACATCGGCGCCCTGCGCCTTCACCCCGCGGGAAAAGGCCTTCTGGAAGGCGCTCTTCAGAACGTCATCGCGGCTCTCGTGGACGTCAGGGGTCTTCGGATTGTCCCAGAAAGGGTCCCGCGGGTTCTGCAGCAGCTCGAATATCGTGTTCAGGAGCCGCGCGTTGCTTTCCAGCACCGCCTCGGGGGCCCAGAGCGCCCGGGGGAGATGGTCCCGGAACGTCTCTTCCATGAGCGCCTGCCAGAAATACGCGTACAGCGCGGCACCGGCGCTTCCCGCATCCATCCGCGCGTCCCAGGAGAGGAGGAAGTCGCGCGCCTTCTGCGCGGCAGGATCGGAGAACACGAGCGGCCTCAGGAAAGGGATGATCTCCTGCGCCGAAGTGTTCAGCGTGTCAGCCTGCATCGTCTCCACGTCCTTGACGGTGAGCTTCCCCGGGGCGTTGACGATCATGGCAGTGATCCGCCGGGCACGGTAGCCCATGTCGAAGTCATCGCCGAGGAACCAGCGGTAGTGAGGGCTGGTCACCGGGTTATTTGCCGTGACGATGTACCCCCGGGGCGGGTTGTACGTCCAGGGAAGCTGGTCGAAGGGGATGTAGCCGGTCCACTCGAACTCGTCGGTCCACCCCGGGGCGGGCAGCAGGCCGTCACCCTTCTTCCTGATGGGGACCAGGCCGGGGGCCTGGTAGCCGATGTTGCCATCGACGTCCGCGTAGACGAAGTTTTGCGACGGGACGTCCCAGAGCTTCAGCGCCTCGCGGAACTCGGAGAAGTTCCTCGCCTTGTCCAGCTCGATGACGGAGTGGATGGTGGCGCTGCTCTGCAGCGCGGTCCAGCGCAGGGACAGGGACCTCAGCTCGATGTTCCCGGGGTAGCGGCCAACGGGGTTGATGCCGAACCCCTGGTATCCCTTGAGGCCGCCCTCGTCGGTGATCAGCGGGCCGTGAC
Organism: Spirochaetia bacterium; assembly: GCA_049514475.1. GTDB lineage: Bacteria > Spirochaetota > Spirochaetia > SZUA-6 > Fen-1364 > Fen-1364. The sequence continues at coordinate 5,537 of JBEKVA010000082.1, read as the reverse complement.
GGGTCTCCCGCGCGAGGATCACCGTGGGCTCCTCCTGCCCGCGCACCGTGATGACCTCCTGGTGCAGCTTCATGTCCATCCAGCGCCCATTCACCTCGTACTGGTTCGGGTTCTGCGGGTTGATCTTCTCGATGTAGAGATCCTCGACGTCGGGGTTCACGTTCGTGACACCCCAGGCGATCCGGTCGTTGTGCCCGATGATGATGCCCGGCGCGCCGGCAAAGGAGAAGCCGCGCGCGTGAAACGGCCCACCGGCGTTCTTGCCCATCTGCGCGCCCTCCGCCGAGCAGCCCAGGTCCACCTCGTACCAGATGGAGGGCATCTGGATTCCCAGGTGCGGGTCGTTGGCCAGTATCGGCTTGCCTGTTGCCGTCCGCGAGCCGGCGATGACCCAGTTGTTGGAACCGATACCGGCGCCCGTCCCGAAGGCGACAAGCTGGCCGGGGTCAAAGCCCCCTGCCAGCCGCGTCGACACACCGGCAAGGGCTGCTAACCGCGCCGGGGAAAAGGAGTCGGCGCGCGGGCGCTCCCCGAGCAGGGATTTCGGCAGCTCGCTGTCTTGGAGAATGTAGGGCATGTCTTTCGGCCGATAGGTGCCGAAAAACTCGGCGGTGAGCGGCGCCCCCAGGGCATGCAGGAGGTCGAGGCTGTACAGCTCCCGGTTGAAGTTTCCTCCCAGGTCGAGGGACATGAGCTTCAGCCAGGTGAGGGTGTTCACGGGAGACCACGGCTCGATCTTGACTTTCACCCCCTGCAGCGCGAGCAGGGTAAACTCCAGGCTCAGCCGAGCAGGCTTCTTTCCCTGGGTATACGCGTTCACCCCCTGCGCGTAGGCCTCCAGGACGTTCTTCGTCTCGGGGTCCATCTGCGCGTACTCTGCCTCGGCGATTCTGTAAAAGCCGAGGGTCCTCAGGAAGGCATCAGTGCCGAATGTGGCTGTTCCGAAAAGCTCGGAGAGCCGACCCGAGCCTATGCGCCGCCAGAACTCCATCTGCCAGAAACGGTCCTGCGCATGCACGAAGCCTTCGGCGAAGTACATGTCGTGCATGGTCTTCGCGCTGATGTGCGGCACGCCCCAGCGATCGCGCTGTACTTCCACGGGGGCGTCGAGACCCTTCACGGCGAGGGTCCCGCGGGTCTTCGGGAAGGACCACCTGTCGATGATAAGCAGCGCGGCGCCGACGGCTATGAGAACCACGAGAACGGCACCGACGACGATGAGGGCCGTGCGCAGAGGCTTCATTCTCTGCGGACGGCTGCCGCCGCGGAGACAATCGCCGAATGAGGCGCTTCATCACCGCAGGTGCATTCAGGCAACTGGCCGAGCGCCGCCAACAGCTCGGCCCGGGGATCGACACGGAGGGAGGCCCCCTGCTCGAGATTCTCTTTCAGGAAGCCGATCATCCGCGGCCAGCCCTGCTGCGTCGCCTTCAGATTTGCTCCTGCCTGGCCGTCCTGCACCCTGAAGAAGGCGTGGCCCGCACCCTCGAACATCGTATAGTCGAAGCTCTTTCCCAGCCGCTTCATTTCCTGCGCGGCAGGAGGAATAGTGGCGTCCACCCGCATGTCGTTGCCCCCGTAGAGGCCAAGCACGGGCGCCCTGATGCGCGCCAGCGCATCGGCGGATGGCGGAGTGCCGTAGCAGACGACGGCGGCCCCGAGGTCGGGCTGGTGGGCCGCGTAGGCGAAGCTCACCCCACCGCCCCAGCAGAACCCCACGATGCCAAAGCGCGGCAGCGCCGCCGGCAGGTTCGTTGCGTATCCCGCCGCCGCGTCGATCCGCCGCGCCACCTCGGCAGGGTCCAGGTCCGCGATCAGCGCCCGCGCATCGTCACCGCTCACGGCCCTGCTGCCCTTCCCCCCCGGCGCCTTTCCGCTCAGGAGGTCGGGCGCCACGGCGATGAAGCCCTCTGCCGCGAGCTGGTCGGTGACTGCGCGCACCCACTCGGAAAGGCCGAAGATCTCGTGGATAACCACGACGACGGGCGCCTTGTCGCTCCTCTCGGGATAGACCACCCACACGTCGACCATGTCGCCGTTGCCCGCGTCCACCTTCACCCACTCGCCGTGACGCGGCGAGCTTGCAAGCCTCTGATGCGCGTCCCCTTCCGCCGGGGGAAGCCCCGCCGCCTGGCTGAAGGCGGCGGTCGCGCAGGCGGCGAGGAATACCGCGGGAAGCACCAGGCGGAACAGTGATGAGTGTTTCAGCATGAAAAGAAGATAATGATGTGACCCGGGCGCCGACAAACGGGCCGCGCGGCGGCCTCCGACCGCGGCAGCGCCCCGCGCGGCCCCCCTACCCACGGGTCAGGTGTCGATACTTGATGCGGTGGGGCACATCGGCAGTCTCCCCCAGCCTCTTCCTCTTGTTCTCCGCGTACTCGGAGAAGTTGCCCTCGAACCAGAAGGTGGAGCTGTCCCCCTCGAAGGCCAGGATGTGGGTGGCAACCCGGTCGAGGAACCAGCGGTCGTGGCTGATAACCAGCACGCAGCCGGCGAAGTTCAGGATGCCCTCCTCCAGGGCGCGCAGCGTGTTCACGTCGAGGTCGTTGGTCGGCTCGTCCAGCAGGATGACGTTCGCCCCCTGCTTCAGCATGAGGGCAAGATGGATGCGGTTGCGCTCTCCGCCGGAGAGGGATCCAACCTTCTTTGACTGGTCCGCGCCGCTGAAGGCGTAGCGGGCGATGTAGGAGCGGGAGTTCACCTCGCGGCGGCCGACGAGGATGTTGTCCAGCCCGCCGGAGACGAGCTCCCAAACGCTCTTCTCGGGATCCAGGCTCTCCCGAAGCTGGTCGACGTAGGCAAGCTGCACCGTGTCACCAACGCGCATGCTGCCGGCGTCAGGCTTGTCCTGTCCCGTGATGATGCGGAAAAGGGTGGTCTTGCCCGCTCCGTTGGGCCCGATGATGCCGACGGTGGCGCCGGCAGGGACCGTGAAGCTTGAGCCCTCGAAGAGGATCCTGTCATCGTAGGCTTTCTTCATGCCTTCGGCCTCGATGATCAGGGTGCCCAGCCGCGGCCCCGGTGGGATGTAGATCTGAAGCTCCTCGTCGCGGCGGGCGGCATCCGCCTCCAGGAGGGACTCGTAGGAGCTGATGCGGGCCTTGCTCTTGGCTTGCCGGGCGCGTGGTGACTCGCGGATCCATTCCAGCTCCCGCTGCAGGGTCTTCTGGCGCTGGGACTCGGTCTTCTCTTCCCGGCGCAGCCTCTCCTTTTTCTGCTCGAGCCACCCGGAGTAGTTGCCCTTCCAGGGGATGCCTTCCCCGCGGTCAAGCTCGAGGATCCAGCCCGCCACGTTGTCCAGGAAATAGCGGTCATGGGTCACCGCGATCACGGTGCCCTCGTACTGCACGAGGTGGTGCTCCAGCCAGGCCACTGATTCGGCATCCAGGTGGTTGGTCGGCTCGTCCAGGAGAAGGATGTCGGGTTTCTGCAGCAGAAGGCGGCAGAGCGCGACGCGACGCTTCTCTCCCCCGGAGAGCACGCTGACGCGCATGTCCTGCGCCGGGCAGCGCAGTGCATCCATGGCCATCTCCAGCCGGCTGTCCAGGTCCCAGCCGCCCTGCGTGTCCAGCTTCTCCTGCACCTCCCCCTGGCGTTCCAGGAGGGCATTCATCGCATCGTCATCCATGGGCTCGGCGAACTTCGCGTTGATCTCCTCGAACTCCTTGACCAGCGCCACCAGCTCCGTGACCCCTTCCTCGACGACCTCGCGGACGGTCTTCTCCAGGGGCAGTTGCGGCTCCTGCTCGAGGTATCCCACCGTGTAGCCGGGGCTGAGGATGACCTCCCCCCGGAACTCCTTTTCCACGCCGGCCATGATCCGCAGCAGGGTGCTCTTCCCCGATCCGTTGAGGCCGATGACCCCGATCTTCGCCCCGTAGAAATACGAGAGGGAGATATCCTTGATGACGGTCCTCTGGCCAAAGCTCTTGTTGACCCCGACCATCGAATAGATGATTTTGTTCGGTTCCTGCTCGCGCGCCATCCGCAGAGACTACGCAGATTGCGCCCTGGTGTGCAAGCGTTGTGCGCGTTCCGCGGGCCGCATTTTTTACCCCATCGTGATCATTCCGTGACCACTCCTGAGTACCTTCTCCCCTGCGGTCGATGATGGCCGTCGAGGAGGGTCTGGTCATGAGGATGATGAAAACGCGCGCCGCGTTCGTGGTGCTTCTGGTTGCCGCCGCCCTGGCGCTTTCCGCGGCCGCGGCGTTTGGTTCGGATTTCCCCGGCCCGCCGAAGGAGCCTGCCGCCGCGGCCATGGGACCGCAGACGGCGGTGCTTGCCGGCGGCTGCTTCTGGGGCATGGAGGGCGTCTTCGAGCGGCTGAAAGGGGTGACCGATGTGACCTCGGGCTACTCGGGGGGGAACGCTGACACCGCGCAGTACGAGGTGGTGAGCACGGGCAGCACGGGACACGCCGAATCGGTGAGGATCACCTATGACCCGAAACAGATCAGCTATGGCACGCTGCTGAAGGTCTACTTCTCCGTTGCCCACGACCCGACCGAGCTGAACTTCCAGGGCCCCGACGAGGGCACACAGTATCGCTCGGCCATATTCTACGCGAACCCCCTGCAGAAGCAGGTTGCCGAGGAATACATCAAGAGCCTGGATGCGGCGAAGGTGTTCCCGAAGCCCATCGTCACCCAGGTGGTGCCTCTGAAGGCGTTCTATCCCGCGGAGGAATACCACCAGCACTTCATGGACCGCAACCCGAACTACCCCTATATCCTCTACTGGGACAAGCCGAAGGTGGCGCGCCTGGAGATGGTCTACCCGGACCTCATCGCCCGCCGATAGAGGGACTGACCGAGAGCGCGGCGGGCTTCCTGCCCAGCCGCGCCAGCTCGGCGGCAAGGAAGAGGCTGGTGATGACGGCCGCGGTGATGTCGGAGATCGGGTTGCACAGCCACACCCCGTCCAGCCCCAGGAAACGGGGCAGCACCAGCAGCAGGGGCACAAGGATGATGAGCTGGCGGAGGAGATTGTTGAGAAACGAGACCCCCGCCCTGCCGATGGCCTGGAAGAAGTGAGATCCGATGGTCTGCAGGCCCACGAGCGGCAGGAACAGGAAGAAGATCCGCATTGCGCGTGCACCGGTGGCCGTCACGACGGAGTCGTTTCCAACGAACAGCCGGGTGATCGGCGCACTGGCCGCCATGATGGCGGCGCAGGCTGCTGCCGCGAAGATGACGCCGGCGACTATCGCGATCTTCAGCGCTCCCCGCACCCGCGGGTACTGACCCGCGCCATAGTTGAACCCGATGATCGGCTGCACGCCCGCGGCGAGCCCCGTCAGCGGCATGAGCACCAGCGGGTAGACGACGTAGATGATGCCCATGACGGCAATCCCCGTGGCCCCTCCGTGCAGGCCGACGGCGTTGTTCGAGATGGCCATCACGACGCTCAGCGCCAGCTGCATGCAGAATGGAGCAACACCGATGGCGACGATCTGCCGCAGGACCGCCCAATCGGGGCGGAGGTTCGCGCGGCGAAGCGGCAGGGCGCTGCGGTGCGCCAGGAAATAGAGG
>JBEKVA010000081.1:0-12974 GCA_049514475.1 Spirochaetia bacterium | reverse complement strand
CAGGTTCCATTGAAGTTTACCCACTCCGGTTCCGGGAACTATTTCAAGGAACCCATTACAGAGAGATTAAAATATTACTTAGGATACGCTCTTTTAATGAATGAGAAGCCGCAACCCCATCCCGTTTATCTTTTCATATTATGCCAGAATCCCAATTCTCACAGGCCCTTCGGCAAGATTAGCAAGCTAACGATAGATTATTCTGAATGGGATGCCGAAGGAAACAGTGTCTCAATTAAGAGATTCAAGAATAGCCTGTCTTTTTCGTGGATTCATTACAATGAAAAGTATGATGACTGGATGTGCAACAAGCGCTTTCATGTCTATTGCGATCCGTACCGTGCACTGATCTATTCCTCCGAACCCATTCAACTGTAACGTTTTGCTCCTGCAATAGGAGCAATTTCCACAAGCCCATTACCCCCGTGAATTTTTCGTGATACTCATAGAAGCGGAGGGTAGCAATGACACGGTTATTGAATAAGAAACAGGTTGCGGAACTTATCGGGTTGTCGGTGGGCGGGATCAATAAACTGATTGCGCTCCGGAAAATCCCCTACTGCAAGGTGACGGCAACGAAGCACGGAGCGGTTAGGTTTTCCCCAGAGGTAATCGAGGCATGGCTACAGTCTAACAGCACGCCGGCGACGGGGGCTGAAGTCAATTCACATTGAACAAGCCGTTTCCCCTGGACGCACGAATTTGTTCCTAAATGCACTAAGGGTATGGGAGGAAAAGTTGACCGAGGCGAAAAGGCGAAAACAAGAATACGCCAAAGGGATGCTCTCGTTCTACGAAAGAACTTTGGCACAAGAACGTATGCACATCATCTTCCAGAATGTTGGGGGAAGACGACGTGCAATGCTACAGCCAGATGGATTTCATGGAATCCCGGACCTGCCCAATCTGCGTCTGCGCTTCTGGCTCTTGGTAGTTCAGATGCAACGCAACATGCTGCCCAAGAAATGGCGGAGATGGAAAGAAGAAATCAACCTGGTGCGGCAAGGTGAATCACGAGACAGAATTCTTGAAATCCTGCGGATCGACCGCAAGGAATGGGAGCGCGACATCCGGGAGATTGGCGAAAAATTGGGAGAATGTAAGATGTTGAATGAGACGAATGTAAAAGACTACCTGGCGATGATGGACCGTATTCATCCCGGATATTCAAAGCTGGCAGAGGCGGCGGGAATGTCACCGGAGGAAATAGCGGCTGACGCAGAGCAGTTTCTACCCCGGAATACTGCCTGGATAGCTGATTTTGACGCGCACGGCAATCCGATCTACCCCGACAGTAAGAAAACGACAGGATAGCTGATGAATGAAGGGCAATGCAAAAACCATAAAAGACGAGTTTGTTGCCGTGCCATTCCAGACCTTGAAGGACACCACGTTGAACAATGCGCAGCTCGGCTTTCTTACAAGGCTACTGAGCAAGCCGCCAGAATGGGAGTACAGACCTAAGCAGATCGCGGCTGAGTTTGGAATGTGTCCCCGCACCGTCTACAAGATGTTTGAGGACCTTGCCGCTAAGGGCTACATAGTGCGCCACGACATCCGTATGCAGGATGACAAGGGACTCTGGAGCAGGGTTACAGAGTACCGGGTCTACGCTTCGACCAAACATCGTCTTGATGATGAAGAGGCAAGCCTTCATAAGGTCTTGCCCTTCCAGAAGTCACTACAGACCAACCGAGTGCAAGAAAGTGCTATTCGGTGAAAATCCCTATTTCAACCGAGTACCGATTGCATGCACTCGGTGCTTAATACCTAGATATATAAGAGGGCTAAGAAGTGAAGTCTAGTCTAGATAGCTCTAGCTAGTGAAGAGGAACTAGGTATTGAAAAGGGGGGGGGCTCCTAGCTAACTAGCTAGAGGGAAAAGGCGGGGATGGCGGTAACAGTTGTTCTCAGCCAAGAGGTGAAAATGCAGGAAGAGGATGATGCGGGAGGCTTCCGGCCTCCTCCATGGGTTCACGATGACTTTACGCTATGGCGGATAGGCTGGGCGCGGGAAGAACAGCGGGGTATAGCGGAAGCCTTGGCGGAGGCAAAGCAGGCCCCGGTGAAGAAGAAGCCGACAAAGCGCGTCGAGGATGATGGGGAGAGTCTCTATGGCTAAAAAGGTACGCATGCCGGTTTCTACGAGTGACAGACCGGGCCCTGGCCGGAGGAAACCCAAAGAGAACAAGCCGGAGGAGAAACCTGTTGACGTTTCCCCAAAGGTCGATAAACCGAGAACCGTCACCGACTTGTGGTGGTGGACAGCATAAGGGTGCGCCCGAGCCGGTCGAGACTGACCACTCGGGACATTGACTTCATAAACGCAAGAGCGCGTCGGCTCGCAGATCGTAGATCAAGCGGGGACTCCCTGCCCTAACACCTGGGCTGAGGAAAAAAGTAACAGATTCAAAAGGGATTGAATGACTAAACACAACGAAATCCTTCAGGAGCGTTACAAGCTCACGAAGGAAGCGGAGAAGATTGCGCTTTCTGCTAAAGACGGTCAGATGACTGCCGAGCAGCGCGAGAGGTTTGACAAAATGATGGCCGACATCGACCGTCTTGGAAAGGCCGCCGGGCTCTCAGCGGAAACGCGTTCCCCCACCGACATTCTCCTGGACCAGGGCGAAGCGCCCCGGGGAATCATAGAGAACATCGGAATCCCGGACGACATCGTTGGCGGGATTGTGCAGCGCGGTGATGTCATGATTGGCAACGATGGAAAGGAAAACCGATTCATCGACGCCGCAAAGGGTGGATTCTTGCAGGACGTATCCGCGGTTGAACGCGCTGACTTCAAGAATAGCCTGGGCCGCATGCTACTTGCCAGGATCAAGCCTAAGTACGACCAACTCAATAGCTGGGAAGGCCGAGCACTCGCCGAGGGCGCCGTTGCCGGCGGCGGATTCCTCGCTCCAATCGTCACCTCGAAAGAGGTGTGGGAAGCAACCAGGGTCAGCATGGTCGCGGCGAAGGCCGGGGCGCGATTCGTTGAAATGCACTCGAAGGAACTGGACCTGATCGTCCAGCAGAAGGATGCCGTTGCGACGTGGGTGCCTGAAGGCGCGATGATCAGCGACGACAGTGGCGATGTGGTTTTCGGCCGCATGAAACTCAACATGAAAAAGGCTGCGGTGATCATCACGGTGAATAAGGAATTGATTCTTGACTCACCGAACGCGCAGCAGGTGCTTATGGACAGCATAGTCTATGCAGTTCAGAAGGTACTCGACTACGGTGTGTTCTACGGAACGGGCGCGGGCGATCAGCCCATGGGCCTGTACAACGATCCGTTGGTTGCAACGCAAAGCACCGTCACGGACTTTGGCGGCACGGCGCCTTTCGGATTCGATGAGGCGATCACGGCGAACTATGCGATCATCGCGAACAATTATCCGGGCACGGGCTCCGGGATCTCCATGATAATGTCGCCGGCTGCGAAGATGAAAATCGACAGACTGAGGGGTAACGATGGCTCGTTCCTAGTCGGGGACGTGTCGAACATTCCGCAGAGTGTGAACTGGCAGCGGTGCTACGTAACCCAGCAGATCAGCGGTACGGCGGGCTACCCTGGAAGAGATGTGTTCATCGGTCCCTTCGATCAGTACCTCATCGGTGCGGGAAACTACATCGAAGTGCAGAACACCGAATACACAAGCGACCAGTGGTCAAAGTACCAATATAGCTTCAGGTGCATCCTGCGGGCCGATGGCGGGACGATCCGTCCCTCTTGGTGGTACGTGGCGAAGAACGCGGCATAGGGAAAAGGGGAAAAATGAGAAACATGCTTAAAGAAGCGAAAGTTACCTCCATGAGCACGAGCTCTACGGCGGGAACGACCACGGTTTATTCGACGGATCAAAACGCAACCTATGGTTGTCTTGATATGGCCGGGTTCGAGTCAATCGCGTTCCTCGGTCAGTTTGACCTTGCCAGCGGCGCAGTCTGCAAGGTGAACTTGCGCAACGGCGACAGCAGCGGCACGCTTTTCGATTGCAACTTGACGACCGGCTGGGCTGGGTCCACCGGCACCACGGGCGCTATGAACGGAAAGCTGGTCATGCTGGATGTGTACCGGCCGCAGCACCGGTACGTTGGTTACGGACTTGTGCGGGGCACGGCGAATGCCACCATGCAGTCGATGGTCGCGGTTCAGTACAACGGCGAATGGGCGGCGGTCTCTTCCACTAACCTTCTGTGGGGCACGCAGCTCACAGCAGGGGCCTGGATCTCGGCCCCGTCGTCTTCGTAAGGGTGAAACGATGCCAAGAACCAGAAGTGAAACATTCGTGCTGGCAGGCACGACACTTGGAGATTCGACGGCCTACAGCGCGGCAACTTACAACGGCGCGATTATAGGCTTCACGATCTCCACGGGCGGCGTCGGTTCGTCCGGTACCACGGGATGGATGGGAAGTTCGACGGCGACCACAAGCTCTTCAGGCTTGAGCTCGACGGGCTTCATAGTGTTCTCACTCGAAAAGACAGGTATTCCGATCATGCAACTTGCTCCCCCGGCGGCCGGGGGAGGTGCGTACTGGCCGATTGCATTAAGCGGGAGCACTGCGGGGGCCGCACTCTCTACGCAATTCGGATTTCGGTTTCCTGTTGTCGATGAGAGAATCATTGCCCGGACCTCAGCGGGCTGGGATGCGGCAGGCGCCGCAAACGGCTATTGTCACTCGATCAAGGTGATTCTCGAATCTGCTTGATCTTTTCGTCCCGTCGTTGACGGGCTCCGATTTGATACCCGGTCCGCGATCCTGTACTACGAGGCGGGGTCTGCAACGGTCGGGGTTCCGGCGGGCATGGTAGTTTGGTCAACCGCCTCTGCCCGCCTTTCTTTTGGATTCTCTCGGCTCCGCCGTTGGCGAACCGCCGGAAGGATAAGTTACTTTTCTTTTACCTCCGGGTGCGCCGGCTGCCGGACTTTTCACCCGGCCATAGACGGCGCACCACTTTTTCAAGGAGACATTACCATGCCATATCGTCCACTTGGGCCTTGCTCGTTCCCAGGATGCGCAGGTCGCGCAACCCATAGGGGAAAATGCGAGAAGCATGCCAAGGAATACAATAGGCAAGACATTGCGACACGTGGTAGTTCCGCCGAACGCGGCTATGACGCACATTGGCGAGAACTACGCGCGCAATACTTCACAGATGCGGGGATTCCGAAAGAAAAGTGGAGTGAATATCGACTACACCACCGTCCACGATATGATCCGACTATCGATCCCGTTCACGAGCATTATACGCTGACCGTGATGACTGAAAGTGAACACAATCGAATCACAAATGCAGAAGACCACGATACTCCTGTAAGACGTAGATACTCATACAATCAACACGAGCCCACGATTGGGTAGGCACGGGGTATGCCGGTCAACTCTTCAGCCATTCCTTTATAGCCCGGAGGGCAGTCTCGCGCTAGAGGCCGCAGTTATAGAAAACGGGGGTGCTATCAGGCGAAATCATGAAAAAGAAGCGTAAAAACCTATTGATTCGGCATTTGGAGCCTACCGAAATCCGGAGTCTCAAAACTGCCGTGAATACAACCTACTGGCCGAGAGGCGTCTCAACGGGACAGAACGCCATGGTGCTCCGAATCCTGCGGTCATTCCTCGCATGCACGCAAAAAGAGCGCACAGCGTTCCTTCGCCATGCGCCCCCGGGCCGCCGACACGACAAGCTGACCCGGGGGGCGCAGATCATGCAATAGCGTGAAAATGAAGCTTTATTGGGCTACTTGGGTTCGCTGTCCTTAATTCCTCGCGTCACTCTCGCAGGCAGCGTAAACATGAACGTGCCTAGAGCCTTGGCAAACTCGATAGAAAGCCTTGCGTCTTCTTCGTTAGGTAAAGGCTTAGCCTCGTCGGCGTGTCTCGGGTCGTTTGCATCTAGTCTGACTTGATGGGCCCATTTTGCCATTTCCAATGTAATCACGTTGTCTTTCTGTGCTTGGTCGATCCGCGGTTTTAGGTGGCCTTCTTTATATCCCTTTTCTTTAAGCATTGAATCGATGGCGCTTGCTGCCAACAATACTGCTGCTGCTGGCGCATGAATGCTTTCGATTGCTTGCCGCAAATACTCGCGGGCGTTCCCAGGTATCTCTGAATCAATTTGTTCTACTTTGGGGAAATAATCAGATATGTATCCTCCGTGGTGAGCAGCTGAGGCTGTCACAATACCGCCGCACGTTGAGCAAACATAAACTGACCAAGCTCTCTCGTATTGCTGTCGATAGTCGTGTGTTATCAGTGGCCCTGCAATTCTTTGGAGATGAGGTTTATCTATTTGGCAGTGAGGACAACGAGGCAAAGCAAGTTCGCTTGACAACGCAATACCCTCGCCAATTGAGGTTGTAAGCCACTGACCTTCGTTCATTCCATAAGAATACACGATTGGCAGGTTTACACGCAAGGAAGGCGTACAGTTGTCTCCTTATTCGTGCGCATAATCTTCCCTCGTCAGTTTTAGCAAGAGGAGTGCTAATGTCGCCTTCCTAAGATAGCAAGGCCTCTTATGTTCATGCTACTATTCCAGAAGAGAATTAAGCAACGTCAAATGTAGCAGCGGATATCGGAGGCCAGGAAGTGAAACTACTCTATTGCGGTTCAATAGCTTGTGATGAAGAAACCTTCAAACGACTCATCTTGATTGCTGACGAGATTGGCTTCATGGATCGCCCAAGTCATGCATTTAACAAGGCATCTGACAGAAGTTGGGGATGGGTAGGTGTGCAGACTCCGATGCGTCATTATACAAAAGGAGCCTACCCAATCTCTTTTTCGGCTTATGCTCCACCTGCGGGGCCAGTTTCGCAACTTTACATGGACTACCTTCAAGCCGACATAGCCAATCCGGAATTCAGATCTACGGTTTTTGAAGGATTTCGAACTGATCCAAAGTTTGCTTCGAAGTTTCTGCCGCCAAACCAGATTCATAAGTCGGGCACCGGCGAGGACATCCGAAGAGCAATAATTGGTGATCCGAAGATAGTAAACGCGCAATTCCGGTCGCCGTTTGATCTAGATCCTAGCTATCGAATAGGCAGTCCACAAGAATGCGCCGAGACTTTCGAATTCCTGCTCGTGAATATCTCGTTAGAACTAACAGACTCGATTCTTGTATCCTCGCATAGTGGATTGCTGCCCGTCTCCGATGACCCGACGCTCTGCCGCCTGATAATGCTTCGATCAGGTAGTAGAGCGTATATAGAGAATGTGCCACGGACGAGCCCCTTGTTGGGTTTGGCCGTGGCAAGGTCAGTAGTGCCGGATAAGATATTAAAGGACATCAGTATTGAACAATTGTTCGAATATAGAGATTCTGCAAAAGATGCATACCAAGGGTGGAGTGTCGAGATTGATCGGCTCGCGGCATTGATCGCTGATATGTCTCCTGAAGAGGTCGAACGGGAACTGCCGAGGGTAATAAGCACCGAAGTCAGACCACGTGTTTACGAATTCCAGTCGCAAATGGAATCTGCTCGCGACAAGTTGTTTGGAAGTTTGGTTAAGCGACTTCTGGCCGTAGACACTCCAACGCTATTCCTAACACAAATCGTCGGCTTAGGACTGCCGCTTGGCATTCTTACTTTCTTAGCGACTATAGGTGCAACTGCGGTTCCTGCTCTCGTAACCTATCTCCAAAAGGGTCGCGAGATTAAGCGTACAAACTCCATGGCCTATTTGATAGGCGCTTCGGAACTTCCAAAGGGATAAGTCCGCTCTGCCCCTAAAACGAAGCCGTGTGCCCCTCGTGGCTGGGCTGTAGGCGCGTTTGCGAGGGCTTAGACGTGCCCCGTGTCCGGTCCGAGGTAGACAGATGTGCGAACAATATCTAAGATAAGTACAGGCATTTCGTGGAATGCCACGGACAGAAAATAAACGTTGATGATTATTTATCTTATTGTCACGCCGAACGATACGGAACGAATGTGGTAGTGAGGGTAAGTCTTTGCATTATAACAAATTAGGTTCAACTCCCGCCACCTCCATACGCACTCTATCGTTACGCTTCAAGGAGTTAGTTAGAATGATTAACCGCCTTTGTGAGCAACGGTGTAAGCACAATTGGTGAACGGTATCACGAGCCATTCACCATCTTTCCCTGTGTGTGCCCTCGAGCAGGACTGTATACCACTTCGAGGCTCGGACTCGGCTTCCGATGGCTGGGATGCTGCGAGGCGCACGAGCTGAGGCACAGACGTGCGGCCAATTGTGTAATCATGTGCGCAGCCTGCCATAGAAAACCATGCGTACGTGGATAGCCCCTCGGTCGGGGTATAAGTACAAAAACGCTGGCATGCCTTCTACGCGCGTTTGGAAAGGTGTTATGGTTAAGCGAAAAGCAACAAAAAATTAACACAAACAATGCACAGAAGGCCTGTCCGATATGTTATATTTTCTTTGTCTTCATGATATTTCCCGGTTTTCTTGGCCCGGGCTGCACAAGTCCGGGCCACTTCATTTTCGGGGCTGGCCAGCCGCTCGAGGGCGCAGTGGCTATCGCCCCGGACCAATTACCAAGCAAACCGCACCACAGCCCGCCATATTCGTGCTGTGCTCCAAACCGCCGGGGGCAGTAATGTTGTCCTTGAGGAGGAAGTCATCGTCTGCTCCTGCCCTCAGCAAAGCTCATCGAGCGGCAGCTTGGAGAGGTCCTGCGGCTGGCCGCGTCGATCCAGCAGGGGACGGTGAGCGCCTCTCTGATCCTGCGTAAGCTCGGCTCCTATCCCCGTCAGAACAGTCTTGCTCTCGCACTACGCGAAATTGGCAGAATGGAGCGTACCCTCTTTATGCTGGAGTGGATCAGAGACCCCACCCTCAGACGGCGTGTGACCGCCGGACTCAACAAGGGAGAAGCACACAACACCTTGGCGCGGGCCGTATTCTTCAACCTGCTCGGAGAAATCCGTGACCGCTCTTTCGAGAACCAATGCCACAGGGCCAGCGGGCTGAATCTGCTTGTCGCTGCGATCACTCTCTGGAATACGGTTTACCTCGAACGGGCCACAAAAATGCTGACAAAATCACGCGCCTTCGATTCCGCCCTGCTTCAGCACGTCTCTCCGCTCGGCTGGGAGCACGTCAACCTGACAGATGATTACATCTGGCACACGAATAAAAGGGTGGCCAAGGGAGGCTTCAGGCCTCTCCGAATCCCCAGAAACGTCTCCGACAGGCCTTAGCGAACGTAAATTTCCCTTGCAGTTATGACGGCGTGTCTGAGTGTTGGATTGAATCCATGTTGTCTTAGAAGCGCCGCCTTGACAATATACCGTCCAGACGGTACAGTGTTTTTCGTGAGACAAAAAGGCCTCTCCTCCGCCACACGGACCGCGATTCTGGATGCGGCGAACAGGGTAATTATAAAGAAAGGCGCGGACTCCCTCACTCTCGACGCCGTCGCGCACGAAGCGGGCATAAGCAAAGGAGGCTTGCTCTACCACTTCGCGTCGAAAAGGAGCCTCATCGAGGCGATGCTCGATCGCCAAATTGCTGCGATCGACTCTCTGTTCGAGGAGGAGCTGGGGAAAGAGGGTGGCGACTTCGTCACGGCCTATATCCGCGCCTCATTCGTGACCGATCCAAACCGGACCAGGATATCCCAAGCGATGATCGCCGCGGTCGCGCATGACCCTGAATTGATCAAGCCCCTGCAGGCGCGGTTCGCGAAAATGCAAAAAGCACTATCGTCGGCCGCGGTTACGCCCGAGATCGGGACCATCATTCGCCTGGCGCTGGATGGCTTGTGGATCTCGGACCTATTCGGTTTCGCCCCGCCTTCGGCCGCTCTGAGGGAGAAGATGCAAAGGGCGATCCTAAGGATCGCCGACTTCAAGCGAGCACCGTGAAGGAGACCACATGGAAATAGTCAAACTAGATCGGCGCGCCGTACGAAAGGCCTCCGAAGTCTTGGCGGCGTCGTTCTTCAACTACCCCAACTTCTCGTTCTATTTTCCCGATCCGAGAAGAAGGCGCAGTTACCTCTCATGGTACCTGGGGAATGTGCTGAACTGCGCGTTGCGATACGGAGAAGTCTATACCACCGCCTAGGTCGACGGAGTGATTTTCACCTTACCGCCGGGCCATACGAAGGTTTCGCTGTGGGAATATGTCCAGAACGGGTTCCTGTTGACGCCGATCTTCTTAGGCTTCCGGAATTATCGAAATTCGATGGAGTGCGAGGCTTTCGTCGAACATACCCATGAAGAATTGATGAGGGACCGGCCGCATTATTACCTGTGGGGCCTGGCGGTTGAGCCTGGCCGAAAAAGGACGGGGATCGGCGCGGCTCTGATGACTCCAGTCCTTTCGAAAGCCGATACGAGCAAAATGCCCATCTATTTGGAAACGCACGACGAGAATAACGTCCCCTACTATCAACGACATGGTTTTGCCATGATCCGCACGGCGAGAATCCCGAAACACAGCCTCCAGATTTGGTGCATGCTGCGGGAGCCTACCTAAGGCCAGCCGCAATACGCCGGCAGGCCTTAGCGTACGTAAATTTTCCTTTCTTGAGGTGACCCCATGATGCATAGGGCACAGGAATACGATTTCAGCAAGGCTAAGCGAGGGGCGGTCGCCCCTGTCACCACGGGGAAGACCAGGATAACAATCCGCCTGGATGATGAGGTGTTGGAGTGGTTTCGTACCCAGGTGTACGCGGCCGGAGGCGGCAACTACCAGAGCCTCATCAATCTCGCCCTTCTTGAAGAAACACTGCGTCGAATCCTGCGGGAAGAGTTCCGCGGAGAATCAGCTCGACCTAGTCGAGTTCAGAACAAGTTCAAACCCACCTGTTGCGATTGCCTCAGCGCCGCGACGCTGGGCGACTTGTCTCCCTTATGAGGCTGCAGAACCTTCACGATCCCCGCGGAAGTGTTCTTTTCATCGGGACGCGGCCTCCTCGGAGGCTTCACTGGTTATCCTGCGGCTGCGCACGTAGAACTTCAGGGAGTCGGCGTACATGGCGATGAAAATGATCGCGCCGCGGACAAAGGGATATGCGTATGAGGAGGCGGAGAGAAGATTCAGCCCGTCTTCGATGATTGCCAGCGTGCAGCCGCCGAGGATGATGCCCGGGATGATCGACCCTTCCCCGCCGAAGAGGCTGATGCCCCCGATGACGATCGCGGCAATCGCCGTGAACTCCATTCCGTTGCCGATGCCGGGGCTGAGGGACCCGACCTGGCACATGAGCACGAAGCCCCCGATGGCTCCCATGATGCCGGAAATCACGAAGGTGAGAAAGGAAACACGCTTCACGCGCACGCCCAGGCGGGAAGCCACTTCCTCCCCGTTTCCCAGCGCGGTGATGTCCCGTCCCGTCGATGTGCGCGTGTGAAAGATGTGCATAATCACGAGCGCCGCCGCCGCAATGAGGATGGTGACAAAGACGGGCCCGATCCTGGTCCTGCCGAACACCCGCAGGATCTGCGGGAGGCCGATCGTCTGCGAGTTGCTGATCTGCAGCGCAACCCCCCGGAACGCGATCAGGGTGCCGAGTGTCGTGATCAGCGGGCTCACCCGCAGGAACACCACGATGAACCCGTTGATCGAGCCGAGCACGGCGCCGCTTGCCAGGAGAATCAGGATGCTCGCGAGAATGGGGAAGTGAAGCTTGATGATGAGCATGGATGCGACGCTGCAGGAAAGGAATGCAATCGACCCGATGGAGATGTCGATTCGTCCCGCCATGACCACCATGCACACGCCGCTCGCCACGATGAGAAGCGGGGTGGCCGTCTGGAGGATGGCCATGAAGTTCGCCAGGGTGAGGAAATTGGGCGCAATGAACGAATAGATGATTATGACAAGCAGCATGATGAACACGAAGCCGTAGGAGAGGAAGAAGTTCTGGATCCTGCGTGTCCTGCCGGAGGTCTCCCCGTTTCTCATCAGTGTCCCCTTCTTCCCTTATTCTCCGCTCGCGGCCGCGGCCATGAGCTCTTCCCGCGATGAGCCGGCGGGCTTTTCCACGATGATCTTCCCGCGGCTCATGACGAGAAACCTGTCCGCCAGCTCCAGCAGGTCGTCGATCTCCGAGGATATGAGCAGGATCGCCATTCCCGACGCCGCCAGCTCGGCTATGATCGTGCGGATTTCAGCCTTCGCTCCAACATCCAACCCCCGCGTTGGCTCGTCCATGATGAATACCCGCGGCGATCTCTGGATCCACCTGCCGAGGATGACCTTCTGCTGGTTGCCCCCGCTGAGGGTCGCTACGGCCTGCTCGAGCCCGTGCACCTTGATGTTCAGGCGGTCCACCAGGGAACGGCCCACCTGCAGCTCCTTCTTCAGGTCGATAAACGGCCAGGCGCGGGACACCAAGGCCTTGAGGTTCGCGAGGGACAGGTTTTCTATCACGGAGCGCGGCAGCAGCAGGCCCTCTTCACGGCGGTTCTCCGTGAGCATGCCGATGAAATGCTTCGCCTGGCGCTGGTTCACGGGGTGAAGGGCGCCGTCGGTCTTTATCTCGATGTGCCCTTTGTCGATCGGGTCGAGACCCACGAGGGCGCGCGCGAGCTCCGTGCGGCCTGAACCGAGCAGGCCCCACAGCGCGATCACCTCTCCCATGTGAAGGGTGAAAGAGATGTCGTGCAGGACTCCGGCCCGGGCAAGACCGGCGACCCGCAGGGCAGGTTCTCCCCTCTGCCGCTGCTGCGACAGGGCCGGTGCCGTGGACTGCTTCACGCCGATCATGAGGGAGACGATTTCGGCCCGGGTGAGCGCCGACAGGATCCCTCCCCCGACGGATTCGCCGTTTCGCAGGATGACGGCGCGGTCGCAGATCTGGAAGACCTCGTCCAGGAAATGCGTGATGTAGATGATGATCCTTCCCGCTTTCTTCAGGGAGTCGATGACGCGGAAGAGCTGTTCCTTCTCACGCGCAGTCAGGGAGGAGGTCGGCTCGTCGAAGATGATGATGCGCGCTTTGCTGAGCAGCGCGCGGCCGATCTC
>JBEKVA010000080.1:0-13295 GCA_049514475.1 Spirochaetia bacterium | reverse complement strand
GGAATCGCGGAAGGAACGGCGTGGTGTGGGGGATATGGGCGATCCTGTTTTCTCCTCCTCTCGCGGGATTCATGCTGATATGTCTTGGAGAGTGGAAGCCGAGCGAGAAGCGGGAGGTCAAGACGGCTCCCGTCAAGGCCGCCCCGAGTCAGGTCTTACTCGCCGAGGAGGAGATCGGCGACTGGCTAAAGGGCAGACTATCGGACCAGCCCGAAAACGACCCCCAGAGACGCTGATAACGCCGGTTGGATGACGCGATTCTACTATGGCCGAGAACCGACACGCGTGGCGGGCCGTAGACGAACGGGGGAGTTATCAACAAGCGGCACTTGTCGGCCAAGAGACTTAGGAAGTATTCGCTAAGAAAGCGCTCAAAATTCGTCCGCCCATAACAATTAGCCGGTAGTCTTGGCGCGTCGGCTTTCCCTCCCTCAGGTCCCCCGGGTTCCGCCGGGGACCCTCTTTTTTGACGACTGAGGCATCAAACGGAGGCGTAAGATGGATTCTCCTGGACTGCGCGGCTGTGCCCTCTGCGCGAAGCGTGTAGCCATAACGCGCGAGGAGCTCTTGTATGGGGAGACCGACATCGCGCTGCTTTGTCGGTCGTGTATGGAGCTGGCGCTAAAGAAGACGGCGCAGAAGGCCAGGCCGCCAGTGAACTCTACCCGATCCTGACCATTGCATGGCCCTCTTTTTGTTTCCAGCTCTGTTAACAGGAAAGTGATTGCCCTGCCAGGAATTGCGCGCGAAGTGTTTACAGACTCCAGACCTGTTTACACTTCAAGTCTCTGCCGCGGAAAGGCTTAGCGGGATCTGTAAACAGTTCTTATCTTGTCCTAACGGAGTTAGGGGGAATCTCACACAACCTAAATTCTGTGACCTCCCCGTCCCGTGGGCCCGCCTACGGGCCCACCCAGAGGGCCGTCCGGCTCCCTAGGACGCGGCCAGGGGCCGCCAGGCGTGAGGCCCGTCCTCATCGCCCCCACGTGACCAACCCCCGCAACGCCCATTGCTGCGGTGGTCGCTGCCGCGACCGCAGGGCTGTCATTCTGTTTCAATAACGAAAGGACGAGGGCCCGTTGCTTCTTAGGAAGCTCCTCAAGCCGAACCGACAAGAGCTTTCGCCATTTCGGAAATCGTGAAAGGAGCGCCGCGATCTCAAACGCCGTCCCGAGGTCTTTTTCGCGCTTCTCTTTTTTCTTGCGTCGTTGACTGACCAGCAATTTGTTAAAGCAGAATCGTATCGGGTCGGGAATCTTGATCTTGTATTTCCCGTACCTCACTTCAAGCGGATCTACCATCAACATGTCGACAAGGCGCAGACTTGACGCGCGGATGGCAAGCTCTTTGATGAGATAGGGCTTCTCATCTCCCCTTCCCCTTTCGGGGACCAGGAACTCTATTTCCGCCTCAGGGGTGCTGAACTTGGTAGTTCCATCCTCACCGTAGATCCGGTCGAATCCACGGGCTGCGAGTGCTTCTTCGAGGTTTCCCACTGGTTTGATGATGAGAGGGCGCGCGAAAAGAATGTCGATGTCACGGGTGCGCAATACGGAGAGCTCCGGGGGATCTTTGAAATACTGACGATAGAGGATTTGCGCCCACCCTCCGATGATTACAACGCTCGAGAGTATTCCAACTTCCTCGAGGGATTGAAGGACTGAAGTGAAAAGCTCGAAGTCATCGGACACTGAGCATTTTTTTCAGGCGCGCCGCGTTCGCATCGACTGCCTTGATTTCCGCGCGAATCTTGCGCCGCTGACTCAGGGATTCAGAGAGTTTTTTTACTTTTGGGGATGACGCGGGCCCAATGTATAGCGTCACGACGCGGCTGCCCTTACGATATGAGCGATATGCATACGGGCGCCCGCTCCTCTGTTTGATGACGACAGAGCCCGGGGGAATGGCCGCATTCTTTGCAACATAATGCGCACGGAGCGACCGCAGGCGCGCGATCTCCTCTTTGAGGATAGAATCTATAACTGCCATAGTATGCCCCCTTGTCCAACAATCATGGAATATAGCGTATGTTGTAGGACAATGCAACACTTTTGTCGGTTTGCTTTACAACCCTCTCCTGTCGAAGTATTCCACTACTCCCTCGGCACCTAACATCACGCGTGCCCTCTCCAGCGCCTTGAACATGTTTTCGGGCGTGTCGAACCCCATGGAGATAACTTCCGCTGCCACACGTTCGGCCTCTCTGACAATTTCCGGATATCGTGATGTGAACCACGTCGAAAAGCTACTGCCGCCAGGGGCGTCACCAAAAAAGTGACGGTCGAGAATGAAGGCGACATAGTTGGCGATCCATGCCGCCCTCGTTTTCCGATCGGCTGGTGCCCCCAGTCGTTCCAGGGTCTGTTTGGCGCCCTGGATCTCTCTGTCGCGGCTTGCTGCCAGGTCGAATCCACACTTGGCGAGACACAAGTCAACCTGGGGATCGAGCAACGCCGAGTTCAAAGCCGCCGCATCGCTCGAGCCTTTGATCGACGGGAATCCCTGCACTTTTTGGACCTGGTGTCCCAATTCGTGAGCAAGGTCCAAGGCGTCTTCCGGATAGCGCAGATGAATTTCTCCGTTCTGCAGCTGGATCTGCGCGCGTATACCTGGTGGCAGATCTGTGTCATGAAAGATTAATAGTTCGCCCAATTGAGGACGGACATCGCGATAGTACTTGCTGAACGGCTCCGATTCCCTACAGAGCTTTTCACAGTGCTTGTCTGAATCAAGCCGTGTCTTCATGGCCTCGTCCCATCTCACATATCCCTGATAAGTGTAATCTCATACTTACCGTGCCAACCCGACGTTTTCACTATATCCAACCGGGCAGGATCGGGCGTGTAGAGCGTGCATAATCCGGTCTTAAGAGAGCCAGCTTCCCGGTCTTAGAAGCCACAGAGCGGATCTCCCCGCGCGTTTACTATAGGCAGATATAACGCGTAAGACGCGCCTATCCGGCAAAGGCCCGGCGGAAATAACTAAAGCTTGCTCCAGAGACGGAGACTCATGGTACTATGATGCTGTTGGAAAAGGATAACATCATGAAAGGACGTTTCTTGCTTAACGACGTTGTTCGAGCCGCCAGCGGCGGTCCCCTCCTGATAATCATTCCGACACCGCCGGGCGAGACCCCTCCTGCTGGATTTCCTGATGGTGTTGCTTGTGCCCCCTACCGCGGGGACCGGTCCAAGTGGAGCTGGTACCATGGGCTCAACCTTGTCTTGGTGCCTAAGGAACAAATCGACTCCACGCGATAAGGGGGGCTTATCGCGCTATATTAAGTCACTTTTGAAAGCTCTTATTTTTCTGATCTCTGACCTTGAGACTCGCCATTTTCTCCCGATGGTGTCCGTAATCCACATTTCGGTCAGGGCGGGCATTTGGGCAAGAATTTCGCTTGAAATAAGCTGCGTGTAATTTCCGTGAGTCAATTCGATTGGCATGGTGCCCCTTTCGGGCTTAACAAACGATCTTGTCTCTCCCTGACCCTCGAAACGCATTTCCCAGCCGTCAACGATGATCGTTGGCCGACCTGAATTGGTGATCGTAAGCACCACCCAGAGGGTCCCTGCCAGATTCCGAAGGCGCGGATTATTCGGATCGATAGTTGTCAACAATTGGGAGGTCGGGGGAATCCCGGTCAGAATCTCCCGCCCAAGCCGTAGCCGAAGCTGGAGCTTTGGCCGCTCGCGCAAGCTCGGATAGGCAACCGCTACGATGACAGCAAGGAGGGTCACAAATGTCGAGAATGTCTGCCAAGTGATCGGTAGGAGTTGGAAGACGTGGGAGGCAGGGCTCTCGACTATCACCGCAACCCTTCCTCGCTCATGTAGCGCGCCAGGGCCTGGCGGATCCCACTCGACAGGTCAAGCCCTTGCGCCTTGAAATGAGCCGTCAGAGCCTTTTTCCAGGCCGAGGGCAGGTAGAAGTTGACGCGGGTCTGCTCGCCGTCGGACGGGGGGATTCCGGGGGCCGCCGCGGGCTTTCCGCTCAGTACCGAGCTCATGAGGTCCGGAGTACCTTTCCTCGTTGTCATGCTGATACCCTCTCGATCAGTTTCCCGTAATCTTCCGCGCCGCGATCGCCCGGCGCGTACTCGAAGATGGTCTGTCCGAAAGCGGGGGCCTCGGAGAGCCGCACGGAGTAGCGGATCGGGTCGCAGAGCTTCCCGCCGAAATGCGAGCCGAGTTGCGCCAGGATCTCCGCGCTCTTCTTGACTCGGCCGTCGAGGAACGTCGGCAACACGTAGCGGATCTCGAAATGCTCCCGGGCCTTCCGCCGGTACTGGACTATGGGCTCGATTCCCTGAAGGAAGCCGAGGAAGCCGTCCACGCTCAGCGCCTCGAGAGATACGGGGCAGAGGATCTCCGAAGCGTAGAAGATCACGTTGACGGTAAGTACGTCCCACCCGGGCGACGTATCGATGATGGCAAAGTCGAAATGTCCCTCGTAGGGTGCGAGGGCCTCCGTCAGCGCCGTCTCCCGCCCGAAGTCCTTTTTCCCGATCAGGTTTTTCGTCTCCCCGAGAGCCTGCCCGCCGGCCAGGAGCCAGAGGTTATCCCTGGCTTGGATGACGAGCTCATGCGGGGCCCCGATCCCTTCGATCAGGTCGGCGAGCCCCTTCTCGGGTTTCATCCCGAGCAACTTCGCGCAATGTCCCTGCGTATCGGCGTCGACCAGTAGGACCCTGGCCCCTCGCGCGGACAGACCGAAAGCGAGATTGACCGCGGTCGTTGTCTTCGCAACCCCGCCCTTTGACAGACATACAGCTATACGTCTCAATTACCCCTCCCGTGAGTAAGACTTACTCCTATAGTCGTATGTAGTACCCTCTCTGTGAGTCTGTCAAGAGTATAACCCCTCGAACGTGCTCCGTGGCGGGCCGCCATGCTATCCGGGAGAGGCCTGCCATATCCTCCCCCCTTCCCGCTGAAGAGGGCCGTCAATCGCATTCGCTTGGTGCCCCCCCGGAAAACGACGGTCTCGAAGCACTAAATAGGAGCCGAGACCGGCACTAATACAGTAGCGGAGACACGGGTCGGGTTCCGATACCGCCGCGCTTTCCAACAAGGAGAAAGCAGATGAAAAATGTTATTTTCACGGTTTTCACGACGATCCTCGAACTGTTGAAATCGCCCTGGGCGCCCGTAGTGGTGCACTTGGCTATCGAGGTGGTTATCGCAATCCTCAAGTTCACCAAGAACTTGTAGGATGAAAGGTCGGCGGCACCCCAAGAGTGCCGCCAGACTCCTCCGTGGCGAGCCGTGGTGCGATCCGCGGGAGGTTTGCCGTATCTTTTTAGACCACCCCCCGGAGCTCCACCTCGGCTATCAGCGCATCGATCTCATCGACCCTGTCCTCAAGTTCCCGCACGATCTGCGGAGCCTTCCGCTCGGCCTTCAACTCATCGATACGCTCATGCCATGCAATGGACAGCGCCTTCAGCTTCGTCAGTATCTGCTCCGCCATACCTCGCTCCCCCTTTCCCAATCTTTGGGCCGTCCGTCTATTCCCCCCGCGATCGCGGCGGGGATCCCCCGCGGAAACGCGGCACAAACGGGGCCACCCTTCCGCCAGCCTACCCGCGCGCAGATAGCGCAGATCGGCGCGGGACCGATCACGGCCGCCCTCGGTACTGTCGCCCGCTTATGTGGATATCAAACGGAACTCGCGGGACCGCTCTCCGTGCTTGCTGAGCGAGGCGAAAGGCGCGTCCTCCTCCCGTCATTGCTTCTGTTCCTTTTCGCATGTATGGTGCCAACCGTTGACGTGGATCTGAGCCGAAAACCCCAACTTGACTAACGTTGCAGGGGTCTTCGGGCATTCGCACTCAGGGTTAGGATGCGTGTTTGTGGATCCACATTTTGGACAGGGTGTCATTCCATCTGCGGCTTTCGAGAGAAACTCCAGGTAAGTCATACTGTTTTTCACATCGCGAACCAGAGGGCTTTTGCCGCCTTTCTCACTAACGAAAGGGTTTTCCTTTGAGCTTTTCCCTGTTCTTGCTCATGAAAGCCGTACTGAGCCACTCGTGTGCAGCAACGAGGCCAAGCTTCTTTAGGTTCTGCGGAAGCGTTATGCCTAAAGACGTTGCGCGTGCCTTCAATTTGGCCCAATCATCTTGGTGCTTGTTTCTCATTCTTATTACTCCCCGTCCTCGGGGTCGAAGAGCTCGGCGTCGTCAAGCTGCTCGTGCACGTAGAAGTTCATGGTGATCGCCGTCGACGAGTGCCCGAGGTAGGTACTCACCGCTTGGATTTTGTTGGTCCGCCGGATCGTCCAGGTCGCGAAGGAATGCCGCAGGGCGTGGGCGCCGAGCTTCCGCCCGAGGACGTCCGCCGCGAGCTTGTGGATCCGCTCCGAAACGTAGATCCGGGAGAACGGCCGGCCGCCCGCCGTCTCGAAAAGGTAGGTGCCGCCGCGGAAGGTCTCGCGAATCTGGTCGAAGAGCTTCGCGCGGATCCGTAGAAAGCGCTCCTTGTTTCCCTTGCCGATGACCCGCAATCGTACGACGTAGCCCTGGCGCTCGCATTGATCGAGACGAAGTCCGGTCAACTCGGAGACGCGGGCACCTGTCCGCCAGAGGAAGCGAAGGAAGCAGGAGTCCCGCGCTGTGGCCACCGCAAGGAGTCTGTCCAGTTCGTCCCGTCGAAGGATGCGATCCGCTCCGATCGGGGCCGCCTGAGTCTTCGGCGCCTTTACGTCGCGGTCGAGCTTTGCTAAAGCCTCGCGAAAGGCCGCCGCATGGTTGAAGTCCATACCATCGAAGGCCGCGCGGAGCCGGGCCTTGACCGCCTGACGCCGGATCCCTTTGGTCGAGTTGGCACAGGGGGACGCGTTGAGCTCGAGGAAGTACTCGCGGACCGTCTCGAAGTCGACGGGGCCGCCACGCTCCTCCACGAAGGCGAGGAAGTCCTTCACGTGCTCTCCGTACGCGTCCGCTCGGGGCGCCCGCATTGCCTCGAGTACCGAGTCGTGCCGAACCACCCTTGGAGCGAAGAAGGGATCCTCCCGGACCGCCCGAGGCGAGGCGTTACTCATTTTTCATCGCCGCCTTCCGTCCTACGAGCTTCACAGCCGCGTCGATCATGAGCGCCTTGATTGTCGTATCCTCCTTGGCCGCCTTGACCCGTAGGTCCCGCAGTAGATCATCTGGAAAGCCTTCGACCCGCAGTATGGCCATATCGCTCCTCCCGTACAGTACGAGTATACCGTATGGTAGGAAATCGTCCAGTCACTCGGGGACGATTTTCGATATGTACATAACACTTCAACAGTACAGATCGGAGCCGAGCAGGCCTCTGTTACAAATCCGCGCCTATGCCAGAACGGGTGTATAAACGTGGCATGCCTTTCTCGGATGAGATGGTGCGCGCGGCCTGGAAACGGGCGGCGGGCCGGTGTGAATGCAAGCGGGAAAACCATGGGCATGACGGACGCTGCCGCTCGTCTCTCCTCTGGACGATGCGCGGAGCTGAGGAGGGGCGCAGGATTTGAAGGCGCGACAGCTCACCTCATGGGGAACGGACGTGCTGACGAATTGCGCGATACTCTGTGCGGGACTGTCAGAAGCCGGTGCGGGTCCGGTGACGGGCTACCGGTAGGGTGCGTCCTTCGTTCCCGGCCATACGGCATACAAGGCCCGATAGACCAACACCTCGGCGTCCAGATTCCATTGCTCGGGATGGTCATCCAGATACTTTCCGACAACCGCTGCCATCTGCCCGTATGTTATGCCAGACGCACTGAGCCAACCTGCGTCCAACATAACTTGCGCCCCACTCGAAACGAATCCCGTGTAGATGCTTTTTGCAGCCTCCTCTTGATTGGCGAAGCTCGTCTTCTGATAGCTCTGCCACAGATCAGTGTTGCCCTGCCCACCGATTGGAGTGGACGTGCATCCCGCGAGGACTGCCAAGGCGAATGCCAGAACATACAACTTTCTCATACTACTCCTCCGCCGGTTGGATAGCGCGAGTCTACCATGGCCGCCTGTAAACGACGCTCATGTCGTCGGCGTGGCTGTCATTTCTTGGCTTGTCTTCCCCGCCTCTTTTGGTCCGGCGCGACAGCCTTTTCGAGCCTCTTGAATCTCAGCCGCCAGATCCTGTCGTCAGAAGCGGGTGGCTCTGATGCGCCGCACGTGGATCGACACTGCGGTGGCTATTGGAGCCGTAGCAATCACTACTCTGGTTGTGTACCTGCTCGTCAACCATGGTGATTGTAAGAGGGTAACCAGAAATCAGGGTAACCAGAAACCAGTTGACAAGAGGTATACGAATGGTGTGGATTGGAGCTTAGGATCAGAGGGTAAGCCTTGTGAGGGAGAGGCGTCCAACACCTCTCCCTGCTCCAGAATCCTAAATGGCGTGGCCTCCAAAACCACCCACTGGGGGCCAGGTCTCACCACCTGGCCCTCTTTTTTTGTTTCAACCGTTGCACTGATGCACGTGGTGCACGCGTGACACATAATTTGCGTAAGCGCAAATTAACGTGAACACGTATCAGACAAAAGAGTCAAGTGACTTTTTGCTAACTTTTTTCCCTAACATTCGGGGGAGGGTTTTACTACACGTCATGGTAATAAGAGCGTTCGCTGTAGCCCCGCCACGGAGCAACTCGGGCGCCTGGTTCATGAAGTATAGTAGCAGCTACCGCCGCTGGTGAGATCGCGCTCGCCGGACCTCTCCGCTCTTCCTCCCGCGCGTTCGGGATTTCAGGTAGCCGCTGTTTGACTGATGGTGTACCTGCTTTGTTAGCATTCAGCTTCGCAAGAGGTAGCGCTCCGAGCGTCAGCACCACCAACCCTACTCTTGCCTCCCCCGCAAAACTGACCCTCACGAGCACGGGCCATAGGATGATCTGACCGCTAAAACTCCCTCTCTTCAAGCTCAACACAAAAGACAGGAAAATAGCGCCTAGGTATTCTAAAATATTACAGAACATGGAATTAGGTAAACATTGCGCAACAATGGTGCAATGTTGAGGGGGGGGTGTACAACGATAAGTATTGCCACAAGCCTAATTACAGAGCGCATTGCGCAATCCCTTTATCTTGCTTAGATCATCTTCCTCTCTCTTCGTCACGGTCTTAAAAGCATTTTCGGGGTTTTTGATCGCTTTTTGAGGACCTCTTAGCCCGATTCTGGGATTCATAGGCCACTTTTCAGGGTTCTTAGGCGAATTTGGCATTTACGATTTCTGAGACTCCCCGGCGAACGGCCACCGAAGGCGCAATGTGCGACGCGACTGCCTATTTCTTCGAGGCTGCGCTCTCCCGGAAAATGGGGCTCGGGCTTTCGCTGGCGGCGCTACAGCTAACTTTCCCACCTCTTGCCGTATCAATGTATCAATTCATGCCCCACGTTTGTGAGCGGTTTCCGTGGCTACAAAAGCATACGGGTTGAAAAGCCAATAGTCGTACTCACGCTCCCCCTCGTATGCCTCATCGCCTTCCTCAAGGCCGTCTCCGTCTACTCCGTAGAGCTCATCAAAAAACTCCGCGGCTGTATTCAGTTCCCCGCTCATCCTCGCACCCTCCTCCAGGGCAGCTGCGCTGTGGCCGCCTCAATCTGTGCCTGCCAATACGGATCTTCTCGTTCCCGTAGGATCTGCTCTCGCTCCTTGGCTCTCTCCTCCTCGTGTGCCTGCCGTTTCTTGCTGCTGTGATCCTGTCTCTGCTCCCGTGCTCTGCGCTCTCGTGAGACCTTGCGCCATTTCAGAAAGTCACGCGGAAAAAAAGTCACCCGCTCGGGGGCGGTCTTGATACAAGCAACGAAGGCCTGCACGAGCTCATCTTCGGAGATCCCGCTTTCCACAAGCTCACCGATGCCGGCGGAGAAATCATGGCCGATGAAAGACGGCGGGGCTCCCTGGCGCTGGGCCTCTTGGCGGATTCTGCGAAGCAGAGAAGGGAGAGGCGCCTCCGAGCTGCCTTGCGCTTGGGAGGGGCGTTTGGCGAGCACGGGAGGCGCCTCTCTCTTTTGTCTTGGGTCTAGTTCAGATTGGATATAGTTCGTGTGATCTACAATCACAAGGGGCTGTGATTCAGGATCACAGGGGGTGTCATCCTGGGTGACAAAGGGGGAGCGCTTTGCCTCGACAGGCATGAGCTGGTAGATGTTTGAGGTCACCCCGCCATCGGGACGGAAGCGAGCGGTGCGCTTGAGGTAGCCGCGGGCTTCCAGGTGTTTAAGGCTTCGTGCCACCGTCTCCCTGGCGCAGCGAGCGAGCGTGGCGAGCGTGGTCATAGAGGGCCAGCATGTACCCTCCCCGTCTGCATGTTTGGCCAGGGCCAGGTATACAAGGATATCGACCGGGCCAAGAACCTGGTCTTCGAGGATGATATTCTCGATGAGCGTGAACGGCAGCCGCCGACGCTCTACTCCGACGGAATCATTTTGCATGGTCTCTCCTCCAGAGGCGTGGCGCTCGGGACAAATTTCGAGCGCTGATTTTTTGCTTGACGCCTCGAGGGGATTGGGCTATGATCGGATTTACCAGATACGAACATAGCCGCCCCGCGGCGACAAGCAAGACCCCGCAGAGACGCGGGGTCTTTGCATTGTTAGGCTGTTCGACGAACAGCGTGTCGGTTATGGATTTCTTACAGGCTTGACCCCTCCCAAGATCGTCGCACAGCATACAATGCCGGCAAGCATCTTGCAACAGTTACCGCTTGGGGCTTGCCGGTTCGCTCATGGGTACAGCTCTAACTCGGATTCTGATGACTACGAAGCCGCGCAGATCGAGGCGACCGACGAGGGTATCATCCTGAAGCCGTCTCCGCCCCTGGTCGAACCGGACGACAAACGAGCGGGATACACGCTGGAATAGGTCTTTGAGGGAAGGAGCGAATTACATTGGGAGAGTTTTCGGCAATCAGAAAAGAGGACAAACAGTGGGTGTTCGATTATTGGGCGGGCACGGACCCGAGTGGCGAGCTGCATACAGCTGGCGCGATCCTTGTGGAAGCTGAGGTCGGCGACAACAACCAACACAGAGGCAGCGTTGAGAACAGTTCAAGCAAAACTCATAAAGGTGGACTGGAGACAAAGGCCTGACAAATAAGCCTTAACCGTCGAACAGCCGTTAAACGACGCACGTGCGGCCTGTAGACGAACGCGCGAAGAACTTGCCGTATGATTGCACGCCCCTTTACTGTGACGCTTCCTCAAGTTGCTGATAGGCGTCGGTACCCTTCAGCTTTGCGTTGTTTTCTGCATAATCGAACGCCATCATGCCTCCGTTGTCTTTCGCTTTCGCGTCAGCTCCAGCCTTTATGAGTGTAGTCAATACGTCGGGATTGAAGTTGAATCGTGCAGCATACATCAGCGGGGTCATACCGTTTTTGTCGTGAGCGTTGATGTCCGCACCGGCTTCAAGGAGTGTGGTGATCACCTCGGCATCCGGATTGTCTATGGCGGCGAGCATTAGCGGAGTCCCGCCATTGCGGTCACGTGCACCTATGTCCGCACCCGACCTAATTGCCGCCCTTACTTGGCTGGGTGTGCCATAAGTGACCACGTCTAGAATGCCTTCGCTATGACGCGGCGGTGCGGCTGTCTGACCTTGAGATTCCTGCGTTCGAAAAATGGATATTTGCCACATGTTGAGATGGGCCTCTATGTCGTATGTGCTGGCATTAGCATTGCCGCGCGACACTAACTCTACCAGTACGCACACATCACGCCAGCCTTTGCTCGCCATGTCGTTGGCGGTGAGTACACCCACCTTTTGAGCGTCGTATGCACTTCCAAAGTCAGCGGTCCACCCGTTCACGAACTTGAGGTTGGCGACTACACCCGGATTCGTTGCAATGCTGATATTGGCTTTCTGAGCCTCATCGGATAGCGTCGTAGCGAAAAAAGTCATACAAGAAACAACGAGAGCCGCCATCCCGACTATCACGATGATCATGAACAGCTTTTTCACTTTACACCTCCTTAGCCAAACGGCTGTTTGACTAGAAACCTCCAAAAACGTCAGTGGTAGGCGGGTCTACAACGAACGCGCGAAAGGCCTGCCGTATCCTTCTACCCCCCTTCCTTCTCACCCGCAAGTGACTTCGCCTACTCAGTCAGCACTTCGTTGGCCTTCACTCTGGTGAGCCTCCGGTCCGCCTGGTCGATAGTAACTGAAGCGCAGATTTGTAACAGAGGTCTTGCTGGGCTCCGATATGGACTGTTAGCCGGTCTTTCCATACGGGCTCTTGTTACGTATTTACAGGATATTAAGGCCCAATGTGCCTTGAGGCCGGCGCGCGCGGGCTCTTATCGCAGATTGGTTACCTTTGATTTGAGGCGTTCGAGAGCCTCGTTGGCGGACGCCTTCAGCTCCTGTTTTGTCTCTTCGATCAGGTCCAGAACTTTATCAAGTGTGGCCGCGTCGAATGCTCCCCCGGACTTGCCTTCGGCAACGCGATACCCTGCCGCTGTAACCTTGAAAGCATTGCCTGTTCCGTTTATCAATCCCTCGGATTCGAGAAGTTCCAACCCCTCTTTCTTTTCCGCTTCGTCTTTGGGGTTTTGGGGACCGAACCCCTTCCCGTTTGTTTGGATAGTCATCCCGAATCTTGTAAAGATCGTCGTGATAGAGCCTTGGGGGTCTTGCACAGCCTCCTTCAAGAGTTGCATGGCAAACGCGGTGAGTTTCATTGGTACTTCCTCCTTGAACTGCTCATGATACAGCGACGAGTGCATTGTGACCATGCGCCGTATCCGATGAATCCGATGATCGTCTTATGGCAAGGGGGAAAGCATGATAGCGAAAGTAGTCAGCGGGGAGAGCGCAGCTAAAGTTGAAGCCGCGCTCAATCAGGCCATCGGAGGCAGAACGGTGCACTTTGCTCAAAGTGAGAGTGTGTGATCAACACAGCTCCACGCTCGCCCTGCCCCGTGGTGCGATCCGCCCGGGACTTGCCGTATTATTTACCTGGGGTATTCGGGAGCCGTCACCAGTTGACCCAGGCCGTCTGCCCCGCATCTACCGTGACCCACGAAGGCTCGATGTACCCCGGCGGCGATCCGCCTTATGATGCGGCGGGGTGTTCGTAGCGGTCTACGCAAAGGAGGGCGAGTAAAGATGTGGCTACTCGGGATGTGGAGGATCTTCGCTCTGGTATGGGGCGGTATCGTCTATCTGGTATTGCTCGTCGTCGTCGCTGTCAGTGCGGGGAATCGCGGAAGGAACGGCGTGGTGTGGGGGATATGGGCGATCCTGTTTTCTCCTCCTCTCGCGGGATTCATGCTGATATGTCTTGGAGAGTGGAAGCCGAGCGAGAAGCGGGAGGT
>JBEKVA010000079.1:0-13431 GCA_049514475.1 Spirochaetia bacterium | reverse complement strand
GAGCCTGCTTATGATGTTGACGCCCTGCGCGAAGGAGAGCAGGTACCACGGCCAGGCTGCCTGCGTCCTGCGGACGAGAATCTGCACGATTGCAATGACCACGAGGAAGGTCAGGAGCACCGGGAGCCACCACTCCTGTGACTTGACCGAGTACGAAGACGGCGGAAAGGCCAGGAGCGGCACTACCTGGAAGCACATGATGACAGGGATCAATCCCCGCAGGCTGAGGACCTTGCGCATGCGTCACACTATCACAGGAAAACGCTGAGTGTCGAGAGGAATTTTGGGGCGGACTTGAGCCGCGCTTTCGCACATCCCTGTGCTCGCGCGGCTTCGCCATCCGTGGCTACAGCCAAGACTGGGACTCGAACCCAGGACCTGCGCATTACGAATGCGCTGCTCTACCAGCTGAGCTATCTTGGCGCGTGGAGCAGGATAGCGGAAAGAAGGGAGAATGGCAACCGGTTCCAAGGGGGCGCCGGAGGGCGCCATCTCCCGTCAAGGAACGCCGCGGTCTTCCGATAATTGAACGGGGAGCTTTTCCGGGATGTGGCCGTCCACCGGAACGGTCGCCGGCAGCTCCACACGGGCGCGACGCACAGGAGGCAGCAGTGGTCCGAGGGCTCTATACCGCCGCCAGCGGCATGAACGTCCAGCAGAACCGTCTGGACGAAATCGCGAACAACCTCGCGAATGTCGACCTCAACGGCTACAAGAAGGACACGGCAATCCAGAAGGCATTCCCCGAGATGCTGATGCGCCGCATGAACGACGACGGGGTCTACACGTTCCCCGTCGGCTCCGTGGACACCTCGCCGATCGTGGGCACCATCGGCACGGGGGTGGAGACCAACGAGGTCTACACTAATTTCAGCCAGGCGCCGCTGAAGCAGACGGAGAACGATTTCGACATGGCCCTGGAAGGCCGCGGCTTCATGATGGTGCAGACGCCGCAGGGCGAGCGGTTGACGCGAAACGGCGCCTTCCTGGTGAACAGCGACGGGTACCTGGTGACGAAGACCGGGGACTTCGTGCTGGGGGAAAACGGCCCCATCAAGCTGAAGAAGAATAACTTCGTCGTCGACCAGGACGGCACCGTCTGGCAGAACTCCACCTTTGCCGCTGACGACAAGCGGCTGGTGTCCCAGGCGGAAAACCAGTGGGAGAACATCGAGAGGGTGGACCGGCTCCAGATCGTGGACGTCAAGCGTGAGCGCTATCTGCAGAAGCAGGGCAACTCCTACTGGAAGGCCACCGACGAGTCGGGCGCCCCGGGGATCGTCGGGCCCGATGGCCGCCCCAAGGTGCGCCAGGGCTTCCTGGAGGGAGCGAACGTCAACGCCGTCCAGGAGATGGTGGAAATGATCGAAGTGAACAGGGCCTACGATGCCAACCAGAAAACGATCCAGACCGAGGACGCCCTGATCGGCAAATTGTGGAATGAGGTGGTGAGAGTATGATGAGATCCCTGTGGACCGCCGCGTCGGGAATGACCGGTCAGCAATTCAACATTGACACGATCTCCAACAACCTGGCCAACGTGAACACGACGGGCTTCAAGCAGATGCGTCCCGACTTCGAGGACCTGCTCTACCAGACTGAGCGTCTGGCGGGCACGCCTGCCACAGAGGCAACGGTGGTCCCCACGGGGGTGCAGGTCGGTCACGGGGTCAGGCCGGCCGCCACGCAGAAGATCTTCACGCAGGGAGCGCTGCAGGCCACGGGCAACCCCGCGGACATGGCCATCGAGGGGGAGGGCTTCTTCCGCGTGCAGCAGTACGACGGAACGTACGCCTACACCAGGGACGGCTCGTTCAAGATCGACTCCAACGGGCAGCTGGTGAGCTCCGACGGCTACAAGCTGCTTCCCGAGGTGATCCTCCCTGAAGGGTTCATCAACGACAGCCTCACCATTTCCCAGGACGGGAGAATCACGGTGAAGGTGGCCGGCAGCGACGATCCCATCGAGGTGGGACAGCTGGAAATCTACCGTTTCGTCAACCCCGCGGGACTGGAGTCCATCGGGGAGAACCTGATGAAAGTCACCAACGCCTCGGGAGAGGCAATTGCAGGCCGCCCGGGCTTCGACGGGATGGGAAAGACCCTGCAGAAGTTCCTCGAAATGTCAAACGTCTCCGTGGTCAGGGAAATGGTGAACATGATCGTGGCGCAGAGGGCCTATGAGCTGAACTCGCGGGCCATCCAGACCTCGGACTCCATGCTCGCCACGGCCACGTCATTGAAGAGATAGGCCGGGAATAGAATGAAGGCTGCTGCGGCCCTGGCGTTCCTGCTGATCGCCGCGTCGCTCTTCGGGCAGGGAACGACGGTGTACCTCCACCACACCGTCACCGCGGGTCCGGGGGACATCAGGCTCGGGGACCTCGTGCGGGCATCCGGAACGCCCACCTCGAATGCCGCTGAAACCCTTTCCCGCAGCATCGCCACCATGGCTGACAAGATCCTGTACCTGCCGTCCTCGCTTTCCATGGGACTGCTCGAAGAGGCATTCGGAAGCGATTCCATCATCGTCGGGTCCCGCACCATAGTGCTGCCTCGCGACGCAGTCCCCGAGGGAGAGGACTACCTCTTTGACCGGCTGGGTGACTTCCTCTACGCCCAGGGGCTCGTAGGCGATGGGAAGGTCGAGCTCACGCTGCTGCAGAATCTCGTGCGGGGGACCCCGCCGCGGCAGGGCACCCCTGTTTTCCAGCTCATCAAGACCGGCAAATCCACCTGCGAGGTCTCCTTCACGCTTTCCGCGGGGGCAGGCGGCTCCGTGAGCGGCCGCGTGTCATTCGCGGCCATCGATGGCGCGCCTTCGGCGGACCAGCGGATCACGGCGGGAACCGCGGTGAACGTCATATTCCGCAAGGGCCCCGTGACCATCGAAATGCCGGGCAAGGCGCTCGCCTCCGCCCGGGTCGGAGAGCGGGTGAGTGTTTACGTTGCCGAGAGCCAGAAGAACTTTGCCGGCAGGCTCCTGGATGGAAAGGCGGTAGACGTTGAGCTTCCGTAGGACCGCGTCTCTTCTCTTCCTTCTTTCCCTTGCGTGCCTTCCCTCTTTCGCCGCACCCGTGGTGCGCATCAAGGACATCGCCACGCTGCGGGGCGTGAGGGGCAACCAGCTCCTGGGCATGGGGATCGTCACCGGTCTCAACGGGAAGGGCGACTCCTCCTCGTCCTCTCTCCTGCGTTCTTCCCTCTCTTCCCTGGTGGCCAGCTTCGGCGTCACCGTTGCTCCCCAGGACGTGCGCAGCAGGAATGCCGCCGTGGTCATGGTCAACGCGGAGCTCCCGCCGTTCGCCCGCGCCGGCGACAGGATAGACGTCACCGTGTCCAGCTTCGGGGACGCCCGCGACCTGGACGGGGGCATACTCCTGCAGGCCAATCTCCAGGCCGCCAACGGGCAGACCTATGCGGTGGCGCAGGGCAGGGTGATGACCGGCCAGGATGCCAACGCCGCGAAAACCGTCGGCGCCATCTCCTCGGGGGGCATCGTGGAGAAGGACGTGGTCTCCCAGTACATGGACAACAACGTGGTGTCCATCGTGCTGCGCAATCCCGACTTCGTGACGGCCAGCGCGGTCCAGAAAGCAATTGAGGCGGCTTTCTCGGGAATAACGGTCACCAGCAGGGACGCCTCCCTCATCGAGGTGCAGATCCCGGAGTCCGGCCGCGCGAACCCCGTGGGGTTCCTCGCGCAGCTCGAGGCGCTCACCGTGACACCCGACAGCGAGGGCAGGGTGGTCATCAGCGCGGCCAGCGGCGTCATCGTCATGGGAGAGAAAGTGCGCATCGGCAAGGTTGCCGTGTCCTACCGCACGGCGCGCGTGAGCGTGGGCGCCGCCCCCGCCAATGCGGCGAGCACCCCGGATGTCTTCGTGATCGGGGATACCACGACGGTGGATGATTTCGTGGCAGCGATGAAGGGGGTCGGCTTGAAGGCCGATATTATCATTGGAGTGCTGCAGGGGGTTGAAAAAGCCGGAGCGCTTTTCGGCAGCCTGGTAGTGAATTAACTACGGAGGAAGGGCAGTCCATGCAGATCACGAACATCGACAATACCCATTCGTACCCGGTCAACGACACCCGCGCGGCGAAACCTTCCATCGACAAGAAGGGTGAGCTGTACAAGGCGTGCCAGGACTTCGAGGCCCTTTTCGTGAAGCAGATGCTCGACTCCATGAGAAAGACGGTGGACAAGTCCGATGACATGCTCGGCGGGGGCATGGGCCAGGATGTTTTCGAGGGAATGCTGTATGATGAGTATGCGAAGAAGATGGCACAGACCGCCAGCTTCGGTCTGGCCGACATGATCTACCGCCAAGTCTCATCAAAATAATACACACTACGTGTATGCAAAAGGATACATTCGCGTATCCCTCTTGACATTTGAGAAGGGGTATTCGATAATTCTTTGTATAATAGGGCTTTGTGCTTTGCAAAATGTGGTCGCCCCTGGCATGGGAATTGCAAGAGATCTGGTCAGGAGTACTTGATGAGCAGGAAGAGGGATATCTCGACATCCTCTGATGACAACCTCAAAGCCTACTTCAACCAGATAAAGAAAGCACGCCTTCTGACATTCGAGGAGGAGCTGTCGCTTTCCAAAAGGATACAGGCAGGTGACGAGGCGGCCCGCTCCCAGCTCATCGAATCCAATCTCCGCCTGGTGGTGAGGATCGCGAAGAACTATCTCACCCCCGAGGTCTCCATACTCGACCTCATCCAGGAAGGCAATCTCGGCCTGATGAGGGCCGTCGGCAAGTACGACTATCGCAAGCAGGTGCGCTTCAGCACCTACGCCTCGTGGTGGATCAAGCAGTCGATCGTGCGGTCCCTCTCGAACAAGAAACGCGTGATCAGGCTCCCGCACCGCCAGGAAGAGAAGCTGCGCAAGATCAACAAGGTCTACAACAACCTGTCCCAGGTGCTCATGCGCGAGCCCTTGCTGGTGGAGATCGCGCATGAGATAGGGATCGACGAGGAGGAGGTGGCCTCCATCCTCAACTCCTCGGGCTCCGTCGCCTCCCTCGATTCTTCCCTCACCGCCGACTCCGGCAGCCTCCACGACGTGGTGGAGGACAATTCCTTCAACCCTGACAACGAGCTCATGAAGAAGAGCCTGCGGGAAGACACCATGAAGTTCCTCGACGGCCTGCAGGAGAAGGAACGAAAGATCCTCCTGTACCGCTTTTCCTTCACCAGCGGGAAGCGGCATACGCTGAAAAAGATCGGCGATGAGCTGGGGCTCTCCCCGGAAACCGTGCGCCAGATAGAGATACGCGCGCTCAAGAAACTCAGGAGCTTCTCCGATGAGCTGAAGGAGTATGTCTACAGCTGAAGCTCAGGAGTAGGGCATGCGCTCCCGCCCCCTCCCGAAGGCGCGTTTTGCCGCGCTCATCATCGTTTTCCTCCTCTCGGCGTCCCTCGTGGCTCTCCTGGTGGCATGCCCGCCTTCCCGGCAGCCGGCTTCAGAAGTCAGGCAGGCCGTGCCGCCGGCTCCAGCATCCCCTGAATCACCTATGAAGCCCCCCGCGGCGGTGCCGTCGGCACCTGCGCCGGGAGCGCAGGCCCCCTCCCCGCGGCCTTCGGCGCTGGCATTCGCAGGCACTCCTCCGGAGCACCCGCATCCCGAGCGGCTGGGCATGCTCGCCGTCATCATAGATGACGCCGGGTACAGCCTCTCCGAGCTGCAGCCGTTCCTGGAGCTGCCGGGACCGCTCACAATCGCCGTTCTTCCCAATCTTCCCAACAGCCGGGAGGCGGCGCGCCGCGTACTGGCTGCCGGCAAGGACCTCATCCTGCATTGCCCCATGGAGGCCCTGGGAGGGGAGAACGCCGGGCCGGGCGCCTTGCGCACCGACCAGAGCCCCCAGGAGATCGAGTCACTGCTCGCCCAGGCCTTCGCCTCGGTGCCTGGGGCAAATGGCATGAACAACCACATGGGCTCCCGCGCAACGGCGGACCCCGCGTTCATGAACGTCGTGCTGGGGTATCTCAAGCGGGAAGGCAAGTTCTACGTGGACAGCAGGACCACCGCTGCCACGGTGGGTCCGCAGATCGCGGAATCTCTCGGCGTTCCCTGGCTGCAGCGCGATGTCTTCATAGATCGCGACACCGCTGACAGCGAGATCACCGCGGCCTTCACCAAGGGGGTCGGGGAGGCACGTGCGAAAGGCTCGGCGGTGCTCATCGGCCATGTACAGACCCGCGGGGTTATCGATATACTGCGCGCCGAAGAAAGCGGCCTGGCCGGCCAGGGCGTGCGCCTTGCGCGCCTTGCGGAAGTCATGAGGGAACGCGGAAGGGACGTGGCGCGTGAAAATCCTGGGGATCGAAAGCTCGTGCGATGAGTGTTCAGCCGCCGTGGTCGAGGACGGGCGGCGGATCCTGAGCAATGTCATCCTGAGCCAGGTGGATTTTCACAAGCCCTATTACGGGGTGGTGCCCGAGATCGCGTCCCGCAAGCACATCGAGTGGATCCGCCCCGTTGTCCAGGACGGGCTGGCCGAGGCGGGTGTCGCCGCGGAGGAGCTCGACGCGATCGCGGTCACATTCCGGCCGGGGCTTATCGGGTCCCTGCTCGTCGGGCTCTCATATGCAAAAGGCCTTGCGTGGGCCCTCGGCAAGCCGCTCATCGGGGTCGATCACATCCTTGCGCACCTCTACGCGCCTCATCTTGAACGCGATATCAGCTATCCCTACCTCGGCCTGCTGGTCTCCGGCGGGCACACCATCATTGCCAGGGTCGAGCGATGCGACAGCATCGAGGTCCTCGGAACGACCATCGACGACGCCTGCGGCGAGGCATTCGACAAGGTGGCCAAGCACTATGCCATAGGGTTTCCCGGCGGCGTGGCTATCGACAAGCTCTCCCGCTCGGGAGACCCCCGCGCGTATCGGTTCCCCCGGCCGTCACTGCACAAGGGGGAGGCCTTCTACGATGTCTCCTACTCGGGACTGAAGACCGCCGTCATCCACCAGAGCGATCAGTTCTGGAACGGGACATCGGAAAAGAGCGTTGCCAACATCGCCGCCTCTTTCCAGCGGGCCGCCATAGACATCCTGGTGGACAGGGCGCTGGCGGCGGCTTCCGACAACGGGCTGAAGCGGATCGTGGCCGGCGGAGGCGTGGCTGCCAACAGCTACCTGAGGGAGCGGATGGCGGGGGAGACCGGCGTCGAGGTCATCTTTCCTTCCTTGAAGCTGTGCACCGACAACGCTGCCATGGTTGCCGGAATAGGCTACCACGAGCTGCTGGCAGGCAAGGTTTCGGATTTCACTCTGAACGCCGCCGCCAGGGTGCCGATGTTCAAACGCTCTTATCCATAGCCATGGATGGCGAAGGCCGACGAGGACAGGGATGTCCGGAAGGAGGCCCGTAGCCCCGCCGCGCAGGCGTCGTGTGGCTACGCTATGCCGATTTTTCAATTTGACATCCCCTACCTCGCATATTAGACTTCTGTGCAGGAGAGGTGAATGTACAACGTGCTGATACTCTGGGCACCCGACACCGCCGAAAATCGAAGGGTTGTCGAGGCTGTGGCGGGCGCCTTCAGTGATGCGAAAGTTACGCTGCATAAAAAAAAGGTCGCTGATGCAATCGTTGCCGACGTGACAGGTGCCGACATCGTCGTATTCGGGGTCCAGAAAGGCGAAAGCGACCTCCCTCCCGAGTTCAACGAATGCGTTCGGTATTTCAAGGGTATCACGCTTGCCGGGCGGACCGCGGGGCTTTTCTCCATGGGATCGGAAAAATCGACCGTGCGGCTGCGCAAGGTTTTGAAAGACACGGAAATCAGCCTGCTGGAAGACGATCCTCTTTTCGTCGACCAGAAACCGGGGAAATCGGCGGAGATCGCCGAGTGGGTGAAAAGGCTCATACAGTCTTACCAGGAGCTGCACCATGCCCGCGCATGAGATCATAGACAAGGCCATTCGAAAGGTGCCCGACTTCCCGAAGCCGGGCGTCCTTTTCTACGACATCACCGGTATCCTTGTGAACCCGAAGGCGTTCTCCTACTGCATCGACAGGATGGAGGAGCTGTACGCCGGGGCTGCCATCGACGGCATTGCGGCCATCGAGTCGCGCGGGTTCATATTCGCCGCGCCCTTTGCCCTGCGCCGCGGCCTGCCGCTGATATTGCTGAGGAAAAAGGGAAAGCTCCCCGGGGAGACGTTCCGCATCGGGTTCACCCTCGAGTACGGGGAGGACGTGCTTGAGGTGCACAGGAGCGACGTGCACGCGGGGCAGCGCCTCCTTCTCGTCGATGACCTCATTGCAACCGGCGGGACCCTGGACGCCGCTTCGCAGCTCCTTGCCCTCGGCGGCGCAAAGGTCATGGGGATCTTCGGCGTGGTGGGGCTGCCTTTCCTGAACTACCAGAAGGCGCTTTCCGCCTACACGGTGAACACGCTCATCCAGTACTCGGGGGAGTGCGTCGAATAGCGCTCAGCAGATCCGCGGAAGCAGAAGTCCCCGCGGGAAGTCCATTACCCTCCTGCCGCCCACGCTGGTTCTCATGATCACCGTGCCGGGCCTCTTCGTCGAAACATGGCCGACGCAGCGTGCCCCTGCTCCCAGCCGGTGAGCGCGCAGCGCTTCCAGCGCCTCTCTCTCGGTTCTGCCTGCCACCACGGCGACGAACACTCCCTCGTTGGCGATCTCCATCGGGTTGAGGCCGAGCAGGTCGGATACCGTGCGCACATCCTCGGAAATCGGGAAGTCGGCTTCCTCCACCTCCATGCCCAGCGCCGTGCCATGCACGGCCTCGTTGAGGACCGCGGCGGCCCCGCCGCGCGTTGCATCCCGCATGAAGTGCAGCGCATCCGCAAGGCGGAAGAGCCGGCTCACCGCGGGGTAAAGGAATGCCATGTCCGATTTCAGGGTGCCGGCAACGGGGAGAGTCTCCCGCGCAGCGAGCACGGTGAGCCCGTGGGCGCCCAGCGGGCCGGAGATGATCACGGCATCTCCCTCGCTGATCCGTCCCGCCGAGAGCGCGTGGGGGAATACACGCCTGCCGATGCCGGCCGTTGTCACGAACACGCCGCCGCCCCGTCCGCGGGGGACCACCTTCGTGTCACCGGTGACGATGCGCACGCCCGCCTCCCGGGCAGCTTGCGCCGCGGACTGCAGCACCCGGGCCAGGTCGGCTAGGGGAAACCCCTCCTCGAGAACGAGGGCAAGCGAGATGCAGATCGGCAGTGCCCCGCAGACTGCCAGGTCATTGCAGGTGCCGAATATTGAGAGCCTTCCGATGTCCCCGCCGGGAAAGAACGGGGGATCCACCACGTAGCCGTCGGTGGTCATGAGCATGTCGGAGCCGACCTCCGTGGGGCTTGCGTCGGTGAGCTCGGGGTATGCCTCGCCGCGGAAAATCGGGTGGATGATGGTTTCCACCAGCTCGCGGGAGAGCGAGCCCCCGCTGCCGTGCTCCAGCCGGACGGCGTCTCCGCCGAACGGGTACTCCCGTATCTCCCCGTCTTCCTTCATCGATCGCCGCCGTAGCGGAAGTACGCCGCGCAGGTACCCTCCGAGGAGACCATGCAGGGACCCACGGGATCATCAGGGGTACAGCGTTTTCCGAAGAGCGCGCACTGTGTCGGGACCGCCATCCCTGCAACCACACGGGAGCAGATGCAGCCGGGAACTTCGAA
This sequence comes from Spirochaetia bacterium, assembly GCA_049514475.1. GTDB lineage: Bacteria > Spirochaetota > Spirochaetia > SZUA-6 > Fen-1364 > Fen-1364. The sequence goes on along the minus strand of JBEKVA010000079.1, from coordinate 3,768 downwards.
GTCAGCCGCGGCGGGAAGGCTGAAGATGCGGGCCGCATCGGCATCTTCCAGCTCGGGACGAAGCCCCAGCGCCGCCCCCGGGACAACGCCCAGGCCGCGCCATGCCTCGTTCCGCGGCTGCAGCATCCGCGCCATCAGCTCCTGCGCCCGCGTGTTTCCCTCGGGCCGCACGGCGTGCGGGTAGGCGTTCTCAACGACGCTGCGGCCCGCGGCGAGCTGGCGCATGATCATGAGGATTCCCAGCAGCATTTCCAGGGCAGCGAACCCCGTGATGACGCCTGGCTTTCCGCCCGGCTGCTCGAGGAATCTGTATGCCTCGGCGCCGATGATCACCGAGACGTGACCGGGCAGGAGAAAGCCGTCAATGCCGTGCTCGGGATTGCTCAACAGGAACTTCAGGGCAGGGGGCACTGTCTTGAACGATGTATAGAAGGAAAGATTTCGGATCCCCCGGGCGCGTGCTTCCGCGAGGGCTGTAAGAATGGTGGGTATGGTGGTCTCGAAACCGACGGCGAGAAACACCACCGGCACCCCGCTTGATTGCTCTGCAATGCGCAGGAGGTCGGAAGGGGAATAGACCAGCTTCACCCGTGCTCCTGCCCCGAGCGCCGACAGGGACCGCCCCGAGGAGCCTGGCACTTTCAACATGTCGCCGAAGCTCGCGATCACCGCCCTGCCGGATTCGGCAAGGGCGAGGGCATTATCGACGTAGCCTGTTGGGGTGACGCACACCGGGCAGCCGGGCCCGGAAATGAGGGTGACCTGGGCAGGGAGCAACGAGTGGATCCCCTGCTTTCGCAGCTCCACCGTGTGCGTCCCGCACACCTCCATGATGCGAACGGGGTGACCGACCTGGTCTGCGGCTTTCTCAATCTGGGAGACCAGTGCCGCGGCCAGCTCTCGTTCCCCGTCCATCACGCGCCGCCCGTCTCCCCCGACAGCTCCGCCAGCCTTCGAAACAGCGCGAGCCTTTCCTCGGCCTCGGTAAGGGAAAGGATCTCGATGGCGAAGCCGGCATGGACAATGACGTGGTCGCCCGGCTTCGGGTCGTTGAGCAGGGACACGTCGATCTCAACGCTGACCCCGCCCTGCGACACCACCGCCCGCTTTTCACCGACCATCTTTTCGATCCGCATCGGGGTTGCCAGACACATCGGATCACCTCACCTTTCCTGGTACCAAGCCTGTCCCACCGCCAGCCCGCCGTCCCCCGGCGGGGCCTGCCAGTTCAGGAAAACCCGAAATCCATCCTTTATCAAGAGCGGCACAAGCAGCTCGCGGAGCAGGAGGTTCTGAAAGACCCCGCCCGAGAGGACCACCCGGGACTCCCCCGTTGCCTTTCGCATGCGCCGCGCCCCTTCGCATGATGCCATGGCAACCGCCTCGTGGAAGAGCAGAGAGAGCGTCGGCACGCTTTCAGCGGCCGTGCCTTCGGCCAGCCGCATCAAGAGCGGGCGCGGGTCGATCGTGAAAAGCCGGCTGTCGCCAGGGGAATCGTGCAAGGGGAGAAGGCGAGCCGCCTCCTTCTCAGTCATCAGCGCCGCACCCTTTGCGCCCGGGGAAAACGCGCGCAGGCCCTCGCCCTCGAGCCTGATGGGGCCTTCCCCCTCGTAGCTCGTTGTCTCGACAAGGCCCAGGACGGCGGCGGCAGCGTCGAAGACTCTTCCCAGGGACGTTGTCGCCGGGCAGCTCACGCGCTTTTCGAGCATGGCCGAAAGGATTGCCGTCCGCCGCAGGTCCACCCCCGCAAGCGGGACGGGGCGCGTTGCTATCGGGTTCCGCGGATCGCGCAGAAGCGCGAAGGCAATCCGCGGCGGATGAAGCACCGCCGCATCGCCTCCGGGCAGGGGGAATGAGGCGATGCTTCCCAGCCTTGTGAAGCTCGAGCGGGTCGTGTGCAGGAACTCCCCGCCCCACGTTTCTCCGTCAGTCCCGTAGCCTGTTCCGTCGAAGGTGAGCGCCAGCGCCTCGTCCAGCCCGTGCTCGGCCATGACGGAAAGGGCATGGGCATAATGGTGCTGGATGGCGGCATGGCGGTGCCCGGCGCCCTGCGCCCACTGCGTGGAACGATAGAGTGGATGAAGATCGTGCACGGCAAGGTCAGGCTGCACCTCGTACAGCGTGAGGAGCTGCTCGATTGCCCGCTCGAACTGCGCCTGAGTCCGCGAGTCATCGAGGTCGCCGTTGAAAGGGCTCAGGTGCAGGTCGGTGCCGAGTGCCAGCGCAGGGGCGCTTTTCAGGTCTCCGCCGACGCCCAGCACGACTCCGCTTACCGGCCGGGCCAGCCTGATCAGCCGGGGCACCCAGCCGCGGGATCGTCTGAGCAGGAACGGAGCCGAGGAGGGGCCTGAGCGAACAATGGAATCATCGGTGCGGAAGATGATCTTCCTGTCGTGGAAAAGGAATGCATCGGCAACACCACCGAGGCTCTCCCTGGCTTCAGCGGCGTCCGTGATGATGGGCTCCTGCGCGCGGTTGCCCGAGGTCATTACCAGGTGGCGGTAATCGATGGCCAGCTCGGGGTGCCTGAAAAGAAGCAGGTGCAGGGGAGTGTAGGGCAGCATGACCCCCAGGGTGTGCGTATCGGAAACTTCCCTCAGCCAATCAGGGGCATCGTGGTTGCGCGGGGCTATGACGATCGGGGCCTCGGAGGACGACAAGAGGGCTTCCTCCACCGCCGTCAGGGTGCATAGTGCGCGCGCCTCCTCGAGGTCCGCGGCCATCAGCGCGAAAGGCTTGCGCTCTCTTTCTTTCTCCCTGCGCAGCCGCTGCATGGCTTCCCTGCTCCGCGGGTCCGCGGCAAGGTGAAAGCCCCCGATCCCCAGCACCGCCAGGACGCCGCCCCGCAGCAGAGTCCCGATGGCCGCATGAAGCGGGTCGCCGGGGAGAGGGCGGCCCTGGGCATCTGTGCAGGCAAGACGCGGACCGCATGCGGGGCAGGAGTTTGTCTGCGAGTGGAACCTCCTGTCATCGGGATCCTGGTATTCGCCGCGGCACCGCGGGCATTGCGTGAATGGCCGCATCGAGGTGTTCTCCCGGTCGAAGGGGGTTCGCTCGACGATCGAGTAGCGCGGGCCGCACTGCGTGCAGGTGATGAAGGGGTAGAGATAGCGGGAATTGGACGGGTCAAGCAGCTCTGCGGCGCACTGCGGGCACAGCGGGAGATCCGGTGGAATAGGAGGAAAGGCGAAGCGGTCGAGTGAGCTTTCCACGATCCTGAATGCCGGCTCCTCGACGAGCGGCGGGATGGTCTCTTCTGCGACACCTTCGAGCTTCGCCGCGGGGGGCAGCTCGGCACGGAGCCGGGCCGTGAACCGGGCAAGCGCCCCGGCCTCTCCCTGCACCTCGGCCACCACGTGTGACCTGCGATTCTGCACGAAGCCCGTGAGCCCCAGGGAGGCGGCACAGCGATAGACCGCGGGGCGGAAACCCACCCCCTGGATCGTGCCGCTGAAGGAGAATCGCTTTCTCACCACCACCGGCAGGGTACACCGGCCGATCTCGCATTGACCACCCCTGCCGGGGCGTTGTACTGTGAGACTCATGGCAAAGGTGATATTGAAGGCACAGGACCTCGACGGTTATCTCAACCAGGGCGACAAGAAGACCATCGAGGACATGAACGGGACGTTCAACGAGGCGTTGAAACGGTTCACCTCCCTCGACGGCGCGCGCGCCGCGGAGCAGGAAATGGCCACCGAGGAGCTCATCAACCTGTACAATGAGATGGGCCACGCCATGCAGGAGATCGTGGCGCGCGAGCCGCGC
>JBEKVA010000078.1:0-13619 GCA_049514475.1 Spirochaetia bacterium | reverse complement strand
CTACGTCGCGACTCATGCATGTTTGCCGTATTAGCTCCCGCGCCCGTAGCGCTATCTCTCCCTGCAGTACCTGGTATCGGTATTTCGTCACCCATATGATGTGATACTTGATATCGTAGACCAAATGAGCTCCGTGCTGATATTCCATTTCCAATATCCTAACATGCTAAAGCTGTTCGCCTAAAGGCGAAGGATTTAAACCTGGTAGTGGAAATTAAAAAGTTGACCCGCATAATTGTATAATGTATAAAGTATGTAATCGGGATGTCAGCAGGGCCTATCAATAATGCCTACCCGAGAGCCTTCGTGCAGGAGGGTCATATGTCAGTGAAAGGCAAAATAACCGTCATCAGCGGCGGCACTTCAGGGATCGGGGAAGAATGCGTCCGCCTGTTTGCCCAGAGGGGAGCGAAGGTCGTCTTTACCGGGACGAGCGAGAAGAAAGGCGCAGCGGTGCTGCAGTCCCTGCAGAAGGAAGGCCTTGACAGCGATGTACGATTCTGCAAAACGGACATCAGCCGCGAGCACGAGGTGAAAGCGCTTGCCGACTTCGTCCGCCAGACCTTCGGCGATTGCGAGGTACTCTGCAACAACGCGGGGATCTTCGTCGGGGGGCCCGCCCACGAGACATCCTGCGAGGACTGGAACAGGCTCTTTTCCGTGAATGTCACCGGGACCTATCTCTGCTGCAGGCATTTCGTGCCCGGCATGCTGAAAAACAGGCGCGGGGCCATCGTCAACACCTCGTCGATCTCCGGCACGCTGGGTGAATACAACATGGCCGCCTACTGCGCCACCAAGGGCGCGATCAACAACCTCACGCGCGCCATGGCCCTTGACTATGCGGACAGCGGCATCCGCGTGAACGCGGTGTGCCCCGGGGCCACCCGCACGCCGATGTTCATGTCCGGCACCAGCCCCGATCTCATGAAGAGGTTCGAGCAGATATTCCCGCCCAGGCGCATCGGCCTGCCGGAGGAAGTGGCGGAGGCGATCCTTTTTCTCGCATCTGATGAGGCACGCTTCATCAACGGGGTGCTGCTGCCCGTGGACGGAGGCATATCGGCGCACTCGGGACAGCCCCGGCAGGACAAGGGGGCGGGCGTTTAGGCGGCCAGCGTAAGAGCCGCTCCCGCCGTCTGCGCAGTGTTTGGCGGCTTTGAGTCGTCTTGGGCCAAGCTCAGCCCACACGAGAACTGCCGTCGGACGTCGCACCCTGGCCGCGTGGCATTCGAGGCCCGATTTCCAGCGCCTGAAAAGCGCATTCCCCGCCCGTCGGGGAACTGGCATTCTTCGCGCAAAAAATGGTATAAGGACTGCGGGCAGGCCACTTCCTGGATCATGGGAAGGGGGCGGGAACAGGATTGATGTTGGTGCCAGGTTCTCACGTGGGAGGTGAGGCGTGTCCAAGGGTCCTGCGCTCAGCTGTCTCAACCGCACGTATATCACCTTCCAGGGGAAGCAGTACCTCTTCTTCGGGGGGAACGACTACCATCGCCTGGCCAGCCATCCCGACGTTGTCGCGGCATGCCGCCGGGAGGCCGAGTCCGGTGGGTTGAGCTGCTCCGGTTCACGAATCACGACGGGGAACCATCCACTGCTCGACTCCCTGGAAAGAAAGCTCGCCGACTTCCTGGGTGCGGCGGAGGTATCGTTGTGCTCCGACGGTTACCTTTCGAACACGGTGGTCCTGGAAACCCTGGCCGACGAGTGCCAGCGTATCTTCCTGGACTCCGGGGCCCACGTCAGCTTGAGCAGCCCCGCTCGGTGTCTTTTCCCCGAGCGCGTCCACGGCTTCCGACATGCCGAACCGGATGACCTTGCGCGGCAGGTCCGCGCTCGCCTTCGCCCCGGGGAGCGCCCCCTTGTTCTCACCGACGGCGTCAGCTCCTCGGACGGCAGCCTCAGCCCCCTGAGAGACTACTGGGAATCGGTCAAAGAGCTAGGCGGCCTGCTCGTGGTGGACGACGCTCACGGCATCGGGACCGTCGGGGTGGCGGGCAAGGGGAGCCCCGCGGCGGCCGATCTCCCCGCGGCGGCCTATGTGCAGACCGCAACCCTTTCCAAGGCGCTTGGGGCTTTCGGCGGCCTGGCGGCAGGCCCGGCCTGGCTCGCGGCCCGCGCACCGGAGCGAAGCCACGCCTACATGGCCGCCACTCCCATCCCGCCTCCGCTGGCGGCGGCGGGGATCAGTTCCCTGGAGATCCTTCGAAGACAACCGTCCATGATCAGCGGGCTGCAGGAGCGCACCGCGAGGGTGCGCAGACGGCTGAATGCCATGGGGTTCGCTACCGGCGGGTCTCCAGCGCCCATCGTTTCGATCACTCACGGCAATGCGGAGAGCAACGAGCGGCTGCGCGTGAACCTGCTGGAGCGCGGCTTGTTCGTTCCCCTGATCCGCGGCTACCCCGGCAGTCCGCCCGGAGGGCACCTGCGGCTGACCCTGTCCAGCGTCCACGCGGAGGAAGACGTCGAGCGTCTCCTGGACGCCATAGCGCAGTGCTGTGACTGACCCATCGAGGTGAAGCATGAACCCTCCAGCCTTGAGTGGCCTGCCGAAGCTCTCCATCGACGGCGTGCGGATTTTCGTCTTGGACATTCCCCTGCGGGAGGTCTTCACGATCGCCACCATGAGCCTGAGCACGGCGCAGAACGTCCTCGTTGAGATCCGCACGGACCAGGGACTGGTCGGATGGGGCGAGGCCTCCTCGTTTCGGTCCATCGTCGGAGAGACGCAGGGAATCAACATCGCGGCGGCCCGGGAGTTGAAGCCGCTGCTGATGGGAAAGGATCCCCTGGCGGTTCGCCCGCTCGTGGAGCAGCTTGACGCGTACCTGCCGCACAACCCCACGCTGAAGAGCGCGATCGACATGGGTCTTTTTGACATCGCCGCACAGGCCTGCGGGTTGCCCCTGTACGCCTATCTCGGCGGAGAGAAACGCGAGATGGAGACGGACATCACGATCGGCATCGGCGAGGCCTCCTGGGCTGCCGAGAAGGCCCTCGCGGCCCGGGCGATGGGCTTTCGGATCATCAAGGTCAAGGTGGGGCAAGGCCTGTCGGAGGATTCCCGGCGGCTCGTGGAAATCCGCCGTGCCGTCGGTGCGCAGACCGTCCTGCGCATCGATGCCAACCAGGGATGGGACCGAATCGCCGCCGTCCGCAGCCTGCGCGCGTTCGAGGAATTGGATATAGAGTTCTGCGAGCAGCCCTGCCGCGCCGACGACCTGCAGGGCATGGCATACGTCCACCAGCACTCTTCCGTTCCGGTCATGGCGGACGAATCGATCTTCTCCGCCGCGGGTGCCCTGGAGGTGATCCGACAGGACGCGGCATCATACTTCAATATCAAGTTGAGCAAATCCGCCGGCATCCACCGGGCGCAGCAGATCGGCCACGTGGCCGCGGCGGGCTTCCGGCCGTGCATGGTCGGCTGCATGTCGGAGTCCCGTCTCGGGATCACGGCCGCTGCCCACTTCGCCTGCGCCTGCCCGGGCATCCGTTTCTTCGACCTCGACTCGTTCCTGGAACACGCGGAGGACCCGATCCAGGGCGGCGTGCAGCACTAGGGCGGCGTCATCCGCCTGCCGGACGCGCCGGGGATCGGAGCGCGTCCGGACCCGGACTACCTGCGGACTCTTCGCGAGGTCACATAGCGCGGCGATCTCTCTCCTTCACGACTCTCCCAGGTAGGCCTTGCGGACCATCTCGTTTTCAACCAGGTTCTCCGCGCTGTCGTGAAGCACGATACGCCCGCTCTGCAGCACGTAGCCCCGCGTTGCCACCATGAGTGCCATCAGTGCGTTCTGCTCCACCAGGAGAATCGTCGTTCCCTTCTCGTGAATGTCCTGGATGATCTCGAAGATCGATTCGACAAGGACGGGCGAGAGTCCCATGCTGGGTTCATCCAGGAGAAGGACGCTGGGGCGGGACATCATGGCTCGGCCGATCGCCAGCATCTGCTGTTCCCCGCCGGAGAGCGTTCCGCCCTTCTGGGTACGGCGCTCTTTCAGCCTCGGGAAGAGCGCAAACACGCGCTCGATATCCTGCTGGATGCCGGCCTTGTCATTGCGGCAGAAAGCACCCATTTCCAGGTTCTCCAGGGTCGTCAGGCGGGGGAAAATGCGGCGGCCTTCCGGCGACTGGCAGATGCCCGTCGCGACAATGTCGTGAGCCGGGACACGGTCGATCCTGCGCCCGTCGAACGTGATCGTTCCCTCCTTCGGCCGCAGCACGCCGGAGATTGTCCGCAGCGTGGTTGTCTTGCCGGCCCCGTTCGAGCCGATGAGCGTTACGATCTCGCCCTTCTCGACGGTTACCGTGATGCCCTTGAGGGCATGGATATTGCCGTAGTACGTGTGGATGTTCAGGAGTTCAAGCAGTGCCATCTTTCCCGCTCTCTGTTTCCCCGGCGATCTTCTGCTTCGCCCGCCGCAGCTTCCCCGTGAACATACCCTTGCCCAGGTACGCTTCAATGACTTTCGGGTCGGCCCGTACCTGTTCCGGTGTCCCTTCCGCGATCTTGGCGCCATAGTCGAGGACCGTGATGTGCTCGGAGATGGTCATCACCACTTTCATGTCGTGCTCGATCAGCAGGATGGTGATGGCTAGATCGTCGCGCAGGCGCCTGATCAGCTCGATCGCCTCCGTGGTTTCCTGCGGGTTCATACCGGCGGTCGGCTCGTCCAGCAACAGGAGCTTCGGCCCGGTGGCAAGGGCCCGCGCGATCTCCAACCGCCGCTGCAGGCCGTACGGGAGGTTCTTGGCGAGCGTCTCGCTCTTGTCGTCCAGTCCGACAAACGCCAGGAGCTCGCGCGCGCGCTCGCGCGCCCGGGCCTCCTCCCGCTTCACGGACGGCAGCCGCAGCAGTGCGCCGTACCAGGCCGATTTCAGGCGGCAATTCATGCCGACCAGCACGTTCTCAAGGGCGGTCATGTTGCTGAAGAGACGGATGTTCTGGAACGTCCTCCCCAGCCCCAGCGCCGTGGCGCGGTGCGGACGCAGGCCTCCGATCGCGCTGCCGTCGAGGAGCAGCTCGCCCGAGGTCGGCCGGTAGAAACCGGAGACGATGTTGAAGAACGTCGTCTTCCCCGCCCCGTTCGGGCCGATCAGGCTCGCGATCATGCCCTTCTCGACCTCCAGGTCGAGGTCGCGTACCGCGGTCAGGCCGCCAAACTGCTTGCAGACCCTTCGAGCTTCCAACAGTGCCACAGCGATCTCCTCCGCTATTCGCTCTCAGGAGACACGGGTGTCTCTTCCGTACCTGCACGCAGCTCGGCGCGACGCGCAGCGCTGGGGAAAAGTCCTTCGGGTTTGAGCACCATGATGACGACCATCGTCAGGCCGAACAGGAACCACCGCCAGAGAGAAAGGTCGACCGTCGCCAGCGCGGGAATGTGAAGCTGCTGTCCCACGTAGCGCGCCACGGTGGTGGTCTGGGTCAGGACGACGCGGTCGAAGAGCTGGAGCAGCATGCCGCCGATCACGACACCCTTGATGTTGCCCATGCCGCCGAGAACGACCATGCACAGGATCATCACCGATAGGTTGAACTTGAACAGCTCCGGGAAGATCGCCTGCAGCTTCGCCGCGTAGAAAGCCCCCGCAAAGCCGGAGAAAGAAGCGCCGATGGCAAAAGCGGAGAGCTTCGTCCGGACGGGGTTGACCCCCATGCAGGCCGCGGCGGTCTCGTCCTCGCGCAGCGCCATCCAAGCCCGGCCCAGGCGCGAGTTCTCCAGGCGCCTGCTGGCGACGATGATGATGACGCCCAGGAGCAGGATCAGGTAGTACCACGGCGTGGGGTCGAAGCCGAAACGGAATCCGAAGATCGACGGCCGTCCGACCGGGTTCATCCCCTGTACCCCGTTGGTCAGGTTGAAGTCCTTGAGCAGGTACCACGGCCCGATGTGGATCGTCAGCTTGCCCAGGTTGCGTATGACGACGGGCACGATCTCGCCGAACGCAAGCGTGACGATCGCAAGGTAGTCGCCTCGAAGACGCAGCGTCGGCGTGCCAATGATGGTGCCGAAGGCCGCGGCGGCACCAACGGCGCCCCAGATGACGATCCAGAAGTTCCATTCCAGGTGATGCGCCGGCCAGGTGAGGATGCCCGTGGCGTATGCCCCGATCGCGAAGAACGCCGCGTACCCCAGGTCGAGCAGGCCGGCGTAGCCGACGACGATGTTCAGGCCGAGGGCGAGGACGACCAGGACCATCACGTCGCTAATGTCGTTGACGAGCCGCAATTTAAACGCCCAGTCCATCAGGGGGAAGACCAGGAAAAGGAGGGCCCAGAATCCCCCTGTGAGCACCCAGCGCTTCTTGAGCGGGAGCTCCCGCCAAGGCGCCGTCAAAGAACGCCAGATTCGAGCCATGGTACCCACCCTCAGTCTTTCTGCGGTGTCCGATCACCCAGGAGCCCGGATGGTCTGAAGACAAGCACGAGGATCAGCATGGTGAAGACAAGAGCGCGCGTCCATTCCGAAGAGAGATACTGATCGCTGATCGCGTTGAGGAAACCGATGACGTAGCCGCCCAGCACCGCGCCGCCGATATTGCCAATGCCTCCCAGGACCGCGGAGGTGAAGGCCAGCAGCCCAGCGTCGTACCCCATCAGGTAGCGGCCCGTGTTCAGGTAGATGCCGACCATCATGCCCGACGCGCCGGCAAGGGCGCCCCCGATGAAAAAGGTGTTGCGGATCACCTTCTCCACGTTGATGCCCATGAGGGCCGCCGCCTCGCGGTCCTGGGACGCCGCGCGCATGGCCTTTCCCATCCTGGTGTTCCGGATGAACAGCGTCAGGAAGATCATCAACGGCACGGTGACGCCCACCAGGAACACGTCCTTTGTCGTGAACAGCACGGCCGTCTTCAGCCCCAGCACGGTGTTGAGAATATCGACGGTGGGGAAGACGTTCGGGAAATTGATCTGGCTCGGTCCCTTCCAGAGCATTCCCAGGTTCTCCAGCATGAAGGACATGCCGACCGCCGTGATGAGCGGTGCGAGGCGTGGAGCGCGACGCAATGGCTTGTAGCCGACGCGGTCGATCGCCATGTTGATCGTTCCCGTGGCGGCCATGGTCACCACCATGACCCCGAAGATGACGACCCACAGTTGCCAGCCGCCCAGCGTACCATGGATGCCCAGGAATCCCAGGCACGTCAGCGAGATCAGGAAACCCCACATGTAGACGTCGCCGTGGGCAAAATTGATGAGCTCGATGATGCCGTACACCATGGTGTAGCCCAGGGCGATCAGGGCCAGGTACGAACCGATCGTGACCCCGTTGATGATGAGCTGGATGAAGAGTTCCATCTGGGTCATCTATCCCCATCCCTCCGCGGCCCGCACGGGCCAGCACGTTCAGGTACTTCGACGTCGCTCCGGGGACGTTTCCGCCAGTGTTCCGCGCGCAGCTCGGCGGGCGTCGGCTCCCGCGCGATGCACGCGAGCCGACGCCTCCGCAGAATCCAACCTTCCGCCCTGGCGATGATGCTGTCTCATCGCCAGGGCTTCTACGAACACTATTGGCACTTCATGTCGCCACTGATGTTCCTCTGCCACACGTACTTGCCGTCTTTGAAAAGGAATCCGGACATCAGGTAGGCTGTCGGGTCCCCGTTCGCGTCGAACGTGATCTTGCCGGAAACGCCGTCCAGGTCCTTTGTCGCGCGCATTGCATCGAGAACCGCGGCCCGCTTCGCCTTGACGCTCGTGGCACTGTTCAGCTTCGGTGCCGCGTGCTTGATAGCATCGAGGATCACCAGCATGCTGTTGTAGGCGTAGATGGACCACCCGATGGGCTCCGCGCCGTACGCCGCCTTGTAGTTCTTGAAGAAGTTCCTGCCGACGTCCGTCGGCAGCTGGTCCAGGGCCGGACTTGCGAAGGTCACGTACAGGTTGCCGTTGAGGACCTCCGGGCTGACCGCCTTCGGGACGGCGTCGGAGTACATCGCATCGTCGGAGAGTATCTTCACGCCTGCCCTGAACATTCCCAGGGCATCCATTTGCTGCGCGATCTGGGGACCGCCGGAATCCACCAGCCCGCCGAAGTAGACGAGGTCTGCACCGGAGGCCTTGACCTTGGTGAGCAGGGAGCGGAAGTCGATGCTGGAAGACTCGACGCCATCGTGTGCGACAACCTGCAGCCCGATCTTCTTGGCGCTATTCTCGAACACGTCCGCGATTCCCTTGCCGTACAACTGGCGGTCGTCGAGGATATAGACCTTCTTGAAGCCGAGGCACTTCGCCCAGGCCGCGCCGGACGCGCCCTGGAAATCATCCGCACCGAACGTGCGGAAGTAGTTGACCGTGCCGGTCGGGCGGTAGATGCCGGGTTCGCCGGGGCCATAGCCCGTCTTGGTCAGGCCCGGGTAGCTGTTGGCGGGAGTGATCTGCGCCATGCCGGCCTCGTTGGTCAAGGGCATGGAGATCTTCGCCGCACCGGAATTGTAGGTGCCGAAGTACACCAGGCACTGATCGTCGGCGATCGCTTTTTGGGCGTTGTTCGCCTCTGTCGTGCCGTCCCAGGACCCGGTGGTGGGCGACGCATCATCAAGGAAGACCAGTTCGATCTTGTAGCCCGCAACCCGCCCTTTTGCCTCGTTCAGCGCCATCTTGGCGGCATTCAGCATGGCGTTGCCTTCAGGGATCATGGCCCCCTGCAAGGGCCAGCTCTGGTAGATCTTGATGACCTTGTCTTGTGCCGCAGCAGTTTGGGCCGTCGAAAGAATGAGCAGCCCGACCAAGACCGTGAGCGAAATGATACGAAAGGTTCTCATTGGGACATCCTCCTTTTCAGATGCTTTGTAGAGATCTACGCTCATCTGCACCCGCCCCGGGAGCCCACCCCTGCCTCCGTCGCTATCCGTCATACGGTCACCTCCATGTGCTGACGGTCGAGGCCCTCCTGGGGCTCAATCCCCCTTTCGACGATCTGCCAACCTCCGTCCAGGAAGTCCGCGCTTGAAGGTCTTCCACAACCCGTTGGCCATCTCATGCCGGTCTGGTGGGCCGGCAGCGTTTCTCCGATACTCTATGGTCGCGACGCTTGGGACTATGACGTGGAGTTCGGTCAGCTGCGGTGATCTGACCTAACTCGAATAATTATTAAAAATCCGTATATATACGCACAATATCGCAAACACCATTGTGTGTCAAGAAAAAATCTTTTCCTGGGGGTGTGGCCTGCCGGGCCACCCAAGGCTCCGCGCCGCCGACTTGCTGCAGCAACTTTTAGAAGGGGATTCACTGCGGCTTCGATCTGCCCTACACTCCAGAGAAGCACTTACCATGATCACGATCGCCGACATCCAGCGAAAATATATACACGGCTTTCAATCGGCCCTGGATTCCGTCTCCAGGGAGAAGAAGTATCTCATATGGACAGCGGCACCCCCCCTTGCGGAAGTGAGGGCATTTGTCACCGGCAACATTGGCTCTGGAAATCCCCAGATCGTTGCGCTCGATGATGGCAAGGTGGTCGGGTGGTGTGACATTATCCGAAACACCCGGGCAACGAAGCTGCACTGCGGCCTCCTGGGGATGGGACTGCTTCCCGAGTATCGGGGCAAGGGAATCGGGACAAGGCTGATAACAGAGATCATGAAACAGGCAGCAGCTCGTGGGTTTCACCGCGTGGAGTTGGAAGTATTCGAAGAGAATTCCGCTGCCCTTGCCCTCTACAGGAAGGTCGGTTTCAAGGAGGAAGGCAGGAAGTCACACGCGGTAAAGATCGAGGGGAAATACTTCAACGTCGTGATGATGGCAATCATTCTATGAGCCGCAGCGACGCGAGACCCTGTCCCGAAGGTGACATGCGAATCTGGACAGGCCAACGTGTGGAGATCGGTGTGGGTGAAACCGACCTGGCCATTCACATCATGCGCGAGGTCGGCCAGTGGTGCATCGATGCAGCCTGTCCCATGTGGACGCTCGAAGAGCTGAGCAGGGAAGCCCTGCTCAAGCACTCACCGGAAGAAAATGACTTCCGCGTGGCGCGCGTCGGCGGCGAGCCCGTGGCGGCGATGATTCTGCAGTGGCAGGACAGGGAGTTCTGGCCCGAGATCGCGGAGGGAGACTCAGGCTTTATCCACAAGCTCTGCGTACGAAGGGCGTTCGCCGGTATCGGGTTGTCTACCTGCATGGTGAACGCGGCGGCTGCCGAATGCAGGAAGAGGGGTGCCGGTTTCCTGAGGCTGGACACTTATGTGCGACGCCCCAAGCTCTGCAGCCTCTATGAAGGAATGGGGTTTGTCAAAGTCGGCTACCGCTCTGTCGGCGGTCGTGAATACGCCTTGTACGAGCTGAAGATTTGAGGTCGATGGCACCAGGTGCCGCAGAGGACGTCTGACAGAGCGCCATAAGACACGATGCGATCCGCAAAGATTGAAAAGAGCGCCATTCGTTCCCTTTCTATTGAGGTCTTCGTCGAGCGGCAAAATAATATGATTGTTATGTGGCCAATATGCAGACTACTATCTCGTCGATGCGTGTTTCCTCGCCAACAGGTACATACCACAAGCCAAATGACTTCTGAAGGCAATAACTTGAAGATGAGCCGCGCTGGATTCGAACCAGCGACCCACAGCTTAAAAGGCTGTTGCTCTGCCAACTGAGCTAGCGGCCCCACGAGCGGGCCTACTGTACCCGGTAGGATTTCCTTTGTCAATTCGGAGCAGGAGTCGCGGGCCGACGGGAAGGCCCGCCAGCGCTGTTCTACCAGCGAACGCTCAGGTTGATGCTCGCCCCTGAGCTTGGCCGGTCCCCGATGTAGGCGCCCAGCTCCTGCGTGAACACCGCGAAGTTCCATTCGAAGACGAGCAGCTTGATGCCTGCCCCGAATGTGAAATACCCCGAGTCAAGGCCGAGGGCGAGATTGAACAGCGAGATCAGCCTGACCTCGGCGCCAAGATGCAGCAACGTCCAGACGGATTTCGTCCCGCCGAGGGTGCCGAACAGGTCGTGGAGGTCCATGTTGAAGGAGGGATCGACGTACTGGCTGACCGTGCCAAGGTCGGGATGGAAGCCGAGCCCAAGGGCGACGTCCATGGGGATGACATACTGGTCGGTGACGGCGGTACCGGGGGGAAACTTCAGAGCGGAGCCAAGGCTGTTCATGACCGTGCCGAACGAGTTCTGGTTATAGGTGAACTGCGTCCCGCCGAGATCGCGGATGGAGAGTCCCACGGTGAACCAGCCCAGCTCGGCTATCGCCCCGAAGTCCAGCGCGAACCCGACGCCGTACACCGTGGCAGCGGGGCTCAGGGCCCCGAAGAGGCTCCCGCCCGAGGACAGTGCCGTTATCACGGCAATGGCATCGCTGTTGGACAGCAGCGTGTGCATGCGGATCATCGGCCGCACGTCGCCCCCGACGTGGATCTTGTAGTTCCCCACGTCGATGGGGACGGAAAGCCCGCCGATGAATCCGGCGGTTGCGGTCAGGTCCCCCGTGAGCCCCAGCAGCGACGGACCGTACATCATGGAGTCCGCCATCATCACGAACCCCAGTCCCAGCCCATTGCCGACGTAGCCGATGCCCGTGGAGGCGCCCATGCCGAACCCGCCCGTGGTGACCTGCTCGTTCAGGAAGGTGAGGATATCGGTCTGCGACTTGGAGCCGACCAGGAGATTGAGGAACTGGTCGGGCCGCGCATGGATCCACATCGAGCTGGACAGGGAGAAGCTGCCTGTCCCCCGGGAGAAACCCGCCGGGTTGTAGAAGAACGACTCGTAGCCGTGGGCGTCCGCGACGGAGGACCCTCCGCGGCCCATGATTTCCGGGTCCAGGGGCACGAACGGCATCTCGTTGAACTGCGCCGCGAAAAGCGCGGCCGATGACGCGGAGAGAAGGACCACGACAAGCAGAAGCGATTTTCTCACGACAGCCGGCCTTCGCATTGGCGCTCCATCAGGAGGGGTAGGTGACGCCGGCAGTCCCGAACAGCTTGTCGAGCCACGGCTGGTGGGTAAGGAAGGGATCCGCGACGTAGACGGCGCTGATCGTGTTCGTTGGATCGTTTGTCGCAAGGAGGAACAATTGGTGAATGGCCGCCGCCTGCGTGTAACCGGCGGCTACCACGTCGGCCACGATGGTTGACATCATGTAGGCAACGGCGGCCTTCTCCACGATATCACCCATGTTCAGTCCCGGAGGGCCGGGGGGAGTCCCTGAGAGGCTGTTGCCAAGCAGGATATAGGCAGTTTCCGCATTGAGCAGGCCGTCCACCATGGAGGTGAAGACGGTCTCATTTGCCGTGGAGCCGGGCGGAAGGATTGACGCCAGGATGGAGGCAAGGGTGCCCGCCGGAGGGGAAACGAGGACCGCCGCCACGACCTGTTTCACAAGGTCGGCGCCCGGGGTCGTCTTGAGATTCAAATCGGCATACAGGGCCGCCGCCTGCTGTTCGTCAGGTGTAGACATGGTCCCGAATTGAGTCTGCAGGTAAGCCGCCAGCTGCCCGACCAGCGTGGGGTCTGAACTCATCGCGGCCACCATGGCCTTCGAGTTGAGATCGTTTGCCAGCTTCGACAGTCCCCCCGCCCCGGTATAATCACTGAGGGACGGCGGCGCCGGCTTATCGAGGGAGGAAAACGCGTTAAACCCGAAAAACGCCGAGCATCCCGCAAGGAGGATGAGCGGGGCGACCAGCAGAGCTGTGACTTTCAACGGTGCCAAGAATCACCTCCGCGCGACATCCTGAAAACCAACCAGATTATAGCTCAAAAAAGACGCGAAAACCAATTAATCGACGGCGGAAAGGAACCGGGCGGAGCCGCCAGAGGTGATGCGGGCGCGCACGATCGCTCCCGTGACATCCATGGCAGCGGGACTGCCTTCCACTTCCACTTTCAGATAGTTGCCGGTAACACCGAAGAATCTCCCCGCCTTTCGCTCCTCGACAAGCACCTCGACCTCGCTGCCCATCCACGATCGTGAGTACGCAGCCGTCGAACGCCGCGATTGCGCCATGAGCTCGCGTGTCCTCAGGAAGCGGACGTGCTCGGGCACCGCCGGCCTCAGGCTGAGGGCAGCGGTTCCCGGACGCGGGGAAAATGGGAAAACGTGCAGGGCCGCAAGCTCCAGTGACCGCACGAGACCGCTCGTGGCCTCGAAGTCTTCCCCCGTTTCTCCGGGAAAACCGACGATGATGTCAGCGGCAAGGAAGGGGTCACCGCGCGCCTCCCGCACGCTCCGCACCGCGGCAACGACCCTGTCCACCCGGTAAGGCCGGTTCATCCGACTGAGAATCCTGTCAGAGCCCGACTGGACGGGGATATGGAAATGGGGACAGATGCGGGGGTGCGCCAGCACGGCGGCGAGGGACCCGGTGATGGCCTCGGGCTCAAGGGAGGAAAGTCGAAACCTGGCGCGCCTGGTGGCGCCCAGGAGCCCCTCAAGGAGCGACGCAAGGGTGAGGTCTCCGGCACGGTAGTCGGAGATGTTCACCCCGGTGATGACGATCTCCCGGTATCCCATGTCCTCCAGCTCGGCAACCCGCCGCAGCGCGTCTGCCGCAGGGAGACTGACAGACGTCCCTCGGGCGAGGGGAACCCTGCAGTAGGAGCAGCGGCCATCGCAGCCGTCCTGCACCTTGAGAAACGCCCTGGTGTGAAAGCT
>JBEKVA010000077.1:0-17477 GCA_049514475.1 Spirochaetia bacterium | reverse complement strand
GAGTCCGTCCGCAGGCATGTCCCCTCCCGCGCTACTTGAACTGCGCGAGCACGTTCTTCAGATTCTGTATTTCGTCGCTGATGGACTCGTTGACCTGCTGGGCCGTTGGCAGCGCGGTCTTGATGCCCGGGTAGCCCTTCCCCGCGCGATCGCCGTCCTCGGGCCGCACGAAGTCCTTTATGGGCGTCACCAGCGAGTATCCTTCGAGGGGACCCTGCACTATGTAGCCATCGTAGAGGTCGGCAAGCGTGAGCCCGGGGGCGCCCTCGGCATACGCGCCGCTTTTCACGGGAATCCGTCCCAGCGGTGTGCCCGCCAGGTCCCATCCCGCGCTTCTCTGCTCGGGGGGCAGCATCGCGATAAGAGCGTCGATGACGCCCCCGGCGGCGTACCCCAGGCCCGTCTTCTGCGACGCATCCGGCCACGGCGCGTGCAGGCAGATGCTGAACGCGCGGGTTCCAATCCTGTCATGGACGATGGCCGCTGCCAGCCGTGTCTCGCTGAGATGCATGGCCGTGACGTAGCGCTCGTAGTCCTTGCTGTGGAAACGGGTGAAGATGTGCTGCCTCCCGCAGAAGATCAGCGCCTTCACACCTTTTTCGACGAACTGGCTCCCGATCACCGCCGCCATGTGGGCGTCCGGGGTGCCGGCGGCGTAGATCTTCGCCGCCACCGCGGGATCCCTCATGTCCTTCTCGCTGCGCAGTGGCTCCCAGTTCAGCCGCACCCCGAGGCCCACCATGCGAAACGGCGGGGCACCCTGCGGGAGGCCTCTGTTCAGCTTCCACGCGGCCTTGCACAGGTCGATGTACTCCTGGTAGCCCCAGGTCACCATCCAGTCGAAGAAAATCCCGCGCGCCTTCGTCTCGTCCCAGCTCGAACTGTTGAGCAGCTGGTCGATCTTCTCCTGGTCGTCGGAGAGCGCGTACTCGATGCCCATGCTGCGCACGCCGGCGGCGTACAGCCGCGGAACCAGGGCGGCGGCAAGCTGCACGTCCTGCCTGATCCTGTACAGCTCTCCGAGGAAGACGATGTCGTGCGCCGCGAAGGCGCCGCTCACGTAGTCCTCGGGCGAGTGCCAGTGTTCTTCAGCGTAGTCGCGCAGTGGGGTAATCACCGCCGGGTCCGCCGGGGGACGCGCGGCGCGCGCGCCCCTCAGGTACTGCAGCGGGTTGAGGAAGATGATAATGCCCGCGACTGCCGCAATGCCGACGACCAGGAGGTTGCGTTTCATGCGGCCGCGGCGCCTAGACCTTCACCGACTCCGTGAACTCCTTGGGGCTGAGCAGCATCTTCGCGTATTGGGCACGGGTGTACGCCCAGGGATCGGAGGAGTTTTTCGCCGAAAGCTTCCCGCGGAAGTCATCCAGCGTCGCATAGGACTTGCTGTCCATCCAGCGGGTGAGCTCCTCCAGCATCGCCCCGATGGTCTTCACGCCGTTGCGGTACAGCGCGGTGACGGCCTGCACCGAGGAGGCACCCGCGAGGATCATCTTCGCGACGTCCTTGCCGGTCATGATGCCGGTGCTGGCGCACACGTCAGCCTTGATTCTGCCATGCAGGAGACCCGCGAAGCGCAGGGGAAGCCTGTTGTCCGCCTGGATGCTGAAGTTGAACGGCTGCGCCATGGACTGGCTGTCGACGTCGATGTCAGGCTGGAAGAAGCGGTTGAACAGCACGAACCCGTTCACCCCCTCCTTGTCGAGCTTGCTGATCAGGTTCAGGGGATTGGAATAGAAGACGCTGAGCTTCACGGCCACGGGAATGCGGACCGAGCGCTTGACCTCGCGCACCGCCTGCACCTGCTCATCCTCTACCGCAGTCCCCGTCGTATCGAAGTCCCGCGGGGTGGCGAAGAAGTTCAGCTCCAGCCCGTTCACGCCCAGGTCTGCAAGCTGCTTCGCGTACTCGACCCAGGTCTCGCGGCTGATGGCGTTGAGGCTTGCGAACACCGGGATCTTCACCGCCTCCCGCGCCTTTTTCACCCACATCAGGTGTTCCTTTGAGCCGGCGTGCTGGAGCTTGGGGAAGATGCTCGCCATTTCGGCGTACAGCTCGGTGCCGCGGTTCAAATCTTCCTCCAGCTTCATACGTTCGAGCTGGATCTGTTCCTCGAAAAGGCTTTTCAGCACGAGGGCCCCAGCCCCGGCTTCCTCTATCCGCTTGATACTGTCCACGTTGGAGGTCAGGTCGCTCGCTCCGGCGACGATCGGGTTGGCGAGAGAGATACCCATGTAGCTTGTGCGCAAGTTGCTCATCAACGTCCTCCTTTTCTATGGTTTCTAGGATAGGGGTGGGGGCGCGAAAAGTCAACGCGGCCGCTCCTGGCGGCATTTGGGCGGCCACGGTATTTCCGTGGCATTTGCGGCCGCTCCTGGCGGCATTTGGGCGGCCACGGTATTTCCGTGGCATTCGCGGCCACGGTATTTCCGTGGCATTTGCGGAATGGTATGCTGACCCCGCCATGATCGTGATTCGGGCGGACACACTGGGCTTCTGCGGCGGCGTGCGCAGGGCGCTGCGCCTTGCCGAGCAGGCCCTCGCGGCAAACCCCGGGGGGTCCTTCTTTTCCCTCGGACCTCTCGCTCACAACCCGCGTCTCGTGGAGGAGCTGCGGGCGCGCGGCATCACGCCCGTGCAGGAGCTCTCCGCAGTCCGCGAGGGATTCCTCATCGTCAGGACGCACGGCATCGGTCCGGCTGAACGCAGGGAATGCGAAAGACCCGGGGTCAGCATAATCGACGCCACCTGCCCCACCGTGCGGCGCATCCACGAAGAGGTGCACGCATATTCCTCCCAGGGGTTCTTTGTCGTGGTTGCCGGAGACCCCGGGCACGCCGAGGTGAAGGGAATTGCCGCCCACGCGCGGCGGGTCGCCGTGGTGGCCAGCCGCGAAGAGGCGGAGCGGGTGGATTTCTCCGGGCCGGTGCTCCTCGTGGTCCAGACCACGTTCGACAGCGGCACATACGAGGAGATTCGGAGCGTACTGGTGGGGCGCAAACCCGACATCGTCGTCAAGGAAACCCTCTGCCGCGAGATCTCGGAGCGAGAGCACGCCGTGCGGAGGCTGGCGCTGAAGGTGGATGCGCTCCTTGTGATCGGCGGACGGCGGAGCGCGAACACCCGGCGGCTCTATGCGGCAGCCGCGGCCAGCGGCAGGCCGTGCTGGCAGATCGAGGGCGCATCCGATCTTCCCGACGGCATGTCGTCTTTCGCGAAAGTGGGTATCACCGCCGGGGCTTCGACGCCTGATTTCGTGATCGAGGAAGTGGAGGGGGCGCTTCGGGGGCTTGCCGGCTGAAGAGCCGCTCGCTGAGGGGTCACCCATTGAGAGGCCGTCAGCTGACGGGCCGCCCGGAGATGCCCACCCGCGCGAAGTCTATTTTTTCCTTTGAAGGCTTCGCGCGCAGATGTCGCGCAGAACGCCGGCGTGCGCCCCGGAGACTTCCAAGGAATCGATGATTCGCCCCGCTTTTGCGGCCAGTCCCTGCAGCATGCTGTCCAGGGTTTCCCGGGCGCCCAGTTTTTCAATGGCCGCGCGCACCCGGTCGGCCTCAGCCCTGCTCAGCGTCGGCTTGCCGAAGAGCGCTTCCAAGGCCGCTCTTTCCCTGCCGCGGGCCCTGCGGAAAAGCTCGAGGTACAGGAGCGTCTTCTTGCCCTCGCGGATGTCCGACCCCACGGGCTTGCCGGTCTCCCTTTCGGATCCGAAAATCCCCAGGTCGTCGTCGCGGACCTGGAAGATGACACCCAGGTGCTCCCCAAGCTGCCAGAGTCTTCGCCGCTCGGCGGCGGAGGCGCCGCCAGGCCAGCTCACGGAAGACCAGGGAGAGCAGGTCGCTCTTCATTTCACTTTCCAGTGGGAGGGTGGAGAGGATGTCCCCCGCTACGAAGTATCCGACGTCACCGGCGCAGATGCCCATGGCGGAGCCGAAGTGCGCGGGGTCAGCCGCCCGGCGGCCGCGGCCCACCTGCTCGTACTGGGCGAAGATGGTGCTCGCCCCGCGGCGCAGCCGGTCGTTGTCCATGATGTCGTCGTGCACCAGCAGGGAGGAATGGATGATCTCCAGGGCGGCGGCGGCCGCGCGTGCCGCCGCCGTCGCTGCCGCGCGGCTGGCGTACATTTCGTATCCCAGCAGCAGCAGGCTGCCGCGCAGCATCTTGCCCCGCGCGGCGAATGCGCGAATACGCGCTGCCGCGTCGGGCCCCCACACATTGACCCGGGAAAAATCACGCCGTCGTCGTTCGAGCTGGCGGCCCAGCTCCCGCGCGACAAGCGGCTTCTTCAGGGCAAGCCAGTCACTCATTTTTACGGCCGCCCGACGGCTTCCCGCGCTCCCGCTACCGCGGGCGCGCAATGACCTCGGCGAGGCCTTTCTTCTCCGCAAGCTCGTGCTTCAGCATCTCCTCGCGGGCCTTGTTGGCGTAGCCGCGGCTCTGGAACGAGTAGGTGAACTTGGTGTGCACGTCGTAGGTCCCCTGGATGAGCGCGTAGGTGTCTTCCGTCATGACCAGCTCTTCATCGGTGGGGATCACGAAAATGCGCACCTTGGAGCCGGGCCCGGTGATCTCCGTCTCCGCGTTGCGGGTGACCGACAGCTCGTTCTTCCGCTTGTCCATCACGATGCCCATGTCTTCCAGGCCCTCGAGGCATTTCTCGCGCGTGATCGGGCCGCGCTCCCCGACGCCGGCGGTGAACACGATGGCATCCACCCTGCCGATGGCCGCGTGGTAGGCGCCGAGGTATTTCTTCAGCCGATACCCCTCGATGTCTATGGCAAGCTGGCAGCGCTCATCACCCTGGCAGGCCCCGTTCTCGATGTCGCGCCTGTCGGTGTACTTGTCGGTGATGCCCAGCACGCCGCTCTTCCTGTTGAGGATGCTGTCCATGGCCTCGGGCCGCAGGCCTTCCTTGCGCATTACGTAGTAGCCGATGGCCGGGTCGTGATCGCCGGCGCGCGTTCCCATCACCAGGCCTTCCAGCGGCGTGAAGCCCATGGAGGTGTCCATCGAGACGCCGTTTTTCACCGCGTTCGCGCTTGACCCGTTGCCGATGTGGAAGCAGATCAGGTTGGTGGCGAACGGGTCCCTGCCCAGCAGGACGGAAGCCCTCTTGGAGACGTAGAGGAACGAGGTCCCGTGGAACCCGTAGCGGCGCACCCGGTAGTTCTCGTACCAGTGATACGGCAGCGCGTACATGTAGGAGGTCGCCGGCATGGTCTGGTGCCAGGCGGTGTCCATTATCGCGCAGTGCGGGACGTGCGGAAGGACCTCGCGTGCGGCCTCGATGCCGGTGATGTTGGGAGGATTGTGCAGGGGGGCGAGATCCGCAAGCTCGCGGAACGCGGCCAGGGCGGCATCGTCGATGATCACCGATTTCGCGAACCGGTCCCCGCCGTGCACCACGCGGTGGCCCACCGCCGTGATGTCAGACAGGCTCTTGATGGCCCCGACCTCGGGATCCAGCAGCGTCTCCACGATCAGCTCGATGGCGTCGCGGTGGTGGGGGCAGTCGCGGTCTTTCTTGATTTTCTTCCCGCTCTTCTTCGAGTAGTGGTTGATGAACGATCCGCCCACCGTGACCCGCTCCACGATCCCCGAGGCGAGGACCTCTTTCTCTTCCCACCGATAGAGCTGGTACTTCAGCGACGAGCTTCCACAGTTCAGGGTGAGGATGTCCATTAACGGCTCCTTGTCATGTAGGTGTTCAGCGCTGCGCACATTCGTTTCGGCGCGGTCCGCGCGCGAGATTGCACTAGATTGTAGTATCGTGAATCACCGGAAGGGTCAAGGCTGCACGATTTGCGCCGGCGCCCCGCCCTACGCAATCAGCGGGTATTTCCGATGGTAACTATCCTGCGTGCCGCGCCGCGCCCTTGCTGCCGCCCTACTCCTGCTGCTCCCCCTGCGCGCCCACGCCGAGCAGCTCAGCCTCGATTCCAGCTGGGAGCTGGGGGGCCCGCTCGCGTTGAGGGGCGCTCTTGAGCTGGAGGGTACGCGCCTCTTCTGGGGCTGCGGGGACTGCGCCAAAGCACTGGGAGATCTGGACGGCGCATCGTTCAGATTCGGGGTGTCCACCCCCTGGCTCCGCGCGGGGCATCTTTCCCGCGCCGGCCTTCTTCGCGTGGCATACAACCCGCTGGGCTTCTCGCCGCAGAGTGACGTGTTCTTCGAGCAAACCGGGCTGCCCCTGGAAAGGTCCCTCGACGGAGGCAGGCCGGGCCTCCTGCTCATGCCGCTGAAGGACGTGCTCGGCTTGTACTACATGGATGAAGGCCAGGGGGCGGCGGCGTATGGCTGTTTCGCAAGCATCCTCTCTTCTGAAGGCTCGGGCGTCGAGGGGTTTGTTACATTCTCCCAGCCCGATGCCCAAGGCAGCGGCGAGGAATGGTTTTCCTCACGCGCGCCCTTTCCGGGAGGAAAGCTCCTGGTAGCCGGCACCCGGTGTAGGATCAGCGTTCCCGGCGCGGCCCTGTCTGCCGCGGTGGGCACCTCGCGGGGTGGGAGGGCCGGCCCGGGAGGGTTCTGGCAGGTGCGCGGCTCGCTGCTCGGAACGGGAGCATATGCGACGCTCCTGGTCTCCGGCATGGACGGGCTGTACCGCACGCCGCGAGGGACGGGGTTCGAGGAGGCGCAGTGTTTCGCCGCCGCGGGCGGCATCTCCAATCCCTCGGGCTCGGCAAGCGTCCGCTATTCGCTCACCATCGATCAACCCGCGCCGGTCCCTCACCCCTGCCGGGCGACGCGGGAGGAGCTGGCAGCCAGAATCGAGCGAATCCTCGCTCGCGCGAACGGCATTGAGATCGCAGGGAACCTGAAGCTTGATAAGAAGGTTTCACACGATGAGGAAGGCACCCGCCAGGACTCCTCACGGTACGCAGTCGCGCTTCGGGCAAGCGGACGGGGAGCGGAGGCCTTGGGCGGCATCGAGCTCCTGGAGCCTGACGGGCTGGCGGTCTTTCTGACCGGGATCATTCGCGGCAGGGGCAGGGCCCCGCATCTCACCCTGGACTCCCGCTGGGAAGCCCGGCTGCGGGAGAGCCCCGAGCTGACGGAGCTTCTTACCGTTCGCCTGCCCGGCCCCGCGAAAAGCTTCCGCGTGCAGGCGGGCATTCAGGGCATGCCGCTCGATGGCACTTCCGCGAACCTGGGAGAGTGCGTGAGGCTGAAAGTCTCCTGGAGCGTTTCCGCCTCACCAGTCCCCGGCCATGATGACTTCGCGCTCCAGTGAAAATCCCAGGCCGCGCCGCACCTCGTCCTCCACCAGCTCCACCAGCGCGCGTACATCCTGGGCCGAGGCCCCCCCGGGGTTGATGATGATGTTCCCGTGAAACGGCGCGATCTGCGCGCCGCCGATCCTGCGGCCCTTCAGCCCGAGGGAATCGACGAGCTTTCCCGTGGGCGCGCCGAAGGCGCGATTGTTCTTGAAAACGCTGCCGGCGCAGGGAAACAGGAAGTGCCCCTTCTTCTCCCTGTCCTGCCGGTGGTCCCGCATCAGCTCACCCATCCGCCGCGGGTCACCCGGCGACAGCGCGAAAGCTGCCCGAAGAATGACGGCGCCGCCCTGCTGGAACGGAGAGCGCTTGTACTCCCAGTCAGAGCGGTTCATCTGGTAGCGGCGCACGGGGCGGCCCGGCTCCAGGCAGTCGGCCCATGCCAGCACGTCGGCAATCTCGGCGTCATAACAGCGGGCGTTCATCCACACTGCTCCCCCCACGCTCCCCGGCAGCGCGTGGGCGAACTCGAGCCCCGCAAGCCCGCGCGAAAGGGCGAAATCGGAAAGCTCTGAAACCGGTGTGCCGCCCTGCGCATGGACTATTGTTCCCTCTGCCTCGAAGCCGGAAAGGCGTGTCAGGTCGAGGACCACCCCGCGGATGCCGCGGTCGGAGACCAGCAGGTTGGTGCCGCCGCCCAGGAAGAAGCAGGGGACCGATTCACGAGCGCACAGCGCGATGATTTCCGTGGCCTCCGCGAGGTTCGCGGGGGCGGCGAAGAGGTCGGCGGGCCCGCCGATGCGGAAGCTGGTGTGCGCGGCCATCGGCTCGTCGCGGCGCAGCTCACCGGCGATCTTGATCATCCCCGCCAATTCTCTTACTGTTGTCACGGTCAAAATAGTATCGGCTGGCGCGGCCCCGGTCTACGTGCGCAAATCGTGGAATCGGCGCGAAGGGAGCGGTTCGTGGATGTGAAGCTGTGGAACACGATGGGCAGGGAAATGCAGACGTTCGTCCCGATCACCCCGGGGAAGGTGGGGATGTACTGCTGCGGCCTCACCGTCTACGACTTCGCGCACGTCGGCAACCTGCGCACCTACATCCTGGAAGACCTCCTGAGAAAGACCCTCGAGTATTTCGGCTACGAGGTACGCCACGTGATGAACATCACCGATGTCGGCCACCTCACCGGGGACGCCGACGAGGGTGAGGACAAGATGCTGAAGGGGGCGCGGGAAAAGGGGAAGACCGTCTGGGAGATCGCCGACTTCTACGCGAAGGCGTTCTTCCGTGACCTGGCCCTGATCCGCTGCGCTTCCCCCGCGGTGATCTGCAAGGCCACCGAGCACATCCGGGACATGATCGACCTGATCTCCCTGCTGGAGAAGCGGGGCTTCACCTACGTGGCGGGCGGCAACGTCTACTTCGATATCAGCAAGTTCCCCGGCTATGGCAAGCTCGCCCTGCTGGACCAGCAGGAGCTGCGGGCCGGCGCCCGGGTCATCGTGGATGAAGGGAAGAAGAACCCGGCTGACTTCGTGCTGTGGTTCACCAAGGGCAAGTTCGAGCACCAGGTGATGCTCTGGGATTCCCCCTGGGGCAGGGGGTACCCGGGGTGGCACATCGAGTGCAGCGCGATGTCCATGAAGTACCTCGGCCAGCACTTCGACATCCACTGCGGCGGCATCGACCACATCCCGGTCCACCACACCAACGAGATCGCCCAGTCGGAGGCTGCCACCGGGACGAAGTGGGTGAACTACTGGGTCCATGCCGAGTGGCTTCTCATTGGCAAGGAGAAGATGGCCAAGTCATCGGGCAACCTCGTGCCCCTCGCCGGCCTCATCGAGAAGGGTTACGACCCCCTCGACTACCGCTTCTTCTGCCTCGGGGCCCATTACCGCACACAGCTTTCCTTCACGTGGGAGGCCATGGACGCCGCCCGCACGGGCCGCCAGGGCCTGGTGGACAAGATCGTGCAGCTGAAGGCGGAGGCGGAGCCCGCGGCGGAACCTGAAGGCAAGGCCCGCGAGTACCTTTCGGACTTCGAACAGCATGCCGCCGATGACCTGAACATGCCGCGCTGCCTGGCCGATCTGTGGACGCTCCTGCGCGACGCGAGCGTTCCCGCGGCCCAGAAACTTTCCGCCGCGTACCGCATGGACAGGATCCTCGATTTCGGCCTCTCCGGGTCCCAGGAGCGCAGCGTGGAAATGGACAGTGAAACCCGTGCCCTCGTCGAGGAGCGGGAACAGGCGCGGAAGGCGCGCAATTTCAAGCGGGCTGATGAAATACGGCAGCTTTTGCTTGCAAAGGGCATCGAGGTGCAGGACGGTCCCAAGGGTCCGAAGGTACGGTTTGCCGCTGGTCAAAGAGGATAAAAGGCTGTAACATCGGATGAGAATCGTTGTTACTAATGAGTAGCACGGAGTATGCGCATCCACCATCGTTCGATGTGGTCTATGAGACCCTCTTCCCCATTATCTACCGCGTTTCTCTGCGGGTGACAGGCGATAAAGAGATTGCAGAGGATTTGTGCCATGAAGCTTTCATCAAGCTTATGCAGCGCGCGGACCTGCTGCCTGACCTGGAACAAAGCAAGTACTGGCTCATCAGGGTGGTGAAGAATCTTTCACTCAATTATGAAAAGCGCAGAACGCGTGAGAAAGCGGCGTACACACGGTTGACGCGGATGAACACGGGCGTGTCGGAATCAAGTGAAAAACAGATCATGAGACAGGAAACGCGATCGGACGTGCAGAATGCCCTGGATGCCCTGCCCTTCAACCTGCGGGCGCCCCTCGTGTTCCGGGAGTACGGTGACCTCAGCTATCGGGAGATCGGGTCGATCCTCGGGATCAGTGAGAGCAACGTCAAGGTGCGGATCTTCCGCGCGCGGGAGCGCCTCGAGAAGGCGCTGGGTGAAGGTGATGCGTATGTGTCCTGACAGAGAGATTCTTTCGGCCTACCTCGACGGCGAGATCGGTTCCCCCTGGGACCGGGCCATCGCCGAGCACGTGGCATCCTGCGAAGCATGCCGCGAGATCTACGGGCGCCTCGAGAAAACCCGCAGCATATTGTTGGGGGACACCTCCCTGGAGTGGAGGGAGCCGATGGAGAGGGTCCGCCGCGGCATTGCGGCAAACGTCCCCCCCGTCCGTCGCCCGGCTCCGGTGTGGCGGCGGGCGGTGCCCATCCCTCTGCCGGTGGCAGTGCTGGCAGCCGCGCTGCTGCTCACCCTCGGGGTGTCCCTGGCGCTCAGCATCCTGCGCTCGAACATCGGGTTCGTCAGGATCACCCGCGCGCCGGCCGGCGGCACCGAGTACCAGTTTGCCGTGCCCGTGGACAAGGTGGAAGCCCTGCTGAAGTCCGTTGGCGGGGGAGATGCCAGCCGGGAAGATGTCATGACGCTCCCCAAGAACGTGAAGCTCATCCCCGTGGGCCAGCCGCGCATGGGGAAAGCCGCGGAGTTCCCCGGGATCAAGCAGTGACGGGCCGCCGGGCAATGATCGTGCCCCTGCTGTTCGCCCTCGCGGTGGGCCACGCGCAGGGGCAGTCCCAGGAGGCAGAGGCTGACCCCAAGGAAGCCCTGCGGGACCTTCTCTCCAAGGCGCTGTCGATCACCATCTCCGCGCGCGTGCTTCCCTCCGACACCCAGGTCGAGACTCCGGTCTGGAACGCCGAGAGCACGAAGCTCACCCTCCCCGGCCGCCCCATACGGGTTCGGCTGGAAGGGGAGAACGTGCGCATCTTCCTTGACTGCACCCCGTACCTCCAGGAGAGCGGCGAGGTGCTCCTCCTGGCGCAGGGCCAGGTGTGGCTCACCGAGACCCCGGAGAAGGAAGCGCGCTTTTACAGCAGCTTCTACAGCATACCGGTTTCCTTCGGGGAAAAGGTGCTCTACTTCCCCCTCGGCCTTGACGGCGGGCAATCTCCGCAGAACGACCATTTCAATATCGAACTGGAAATAAAAATCGTCCCGTACGAGCAAAAGCAGTAGGAGCGCACGGTGGCGATGATGGACAGCGAGAAAACCGAAGAGCGGGCGGCCGCCCCGGATGCGGACGCAGGGGAAGGGGCAGGCGAGGGCGCCGAGCAGATCAAGCCGCACCAGCGGCTGCTGCGGAGCAAGGGGTTCATCCCCACCGTCGTCGTGATTGCCCTGGTGGCGTTTGTCCTCCTCAGCCCACGGATGGCCGGCAGCCCCCCGCGACTTGATTCGATCACCCCGGCACGCGGCAAGCCGGGCGACGTGATGATCATCACGGGGCGCAATTTCGGGAACCCCCGGGAAACAGGCGAGGTGAGGATCTCCGGCGTCTCTCCCACCTCCAAGGACTACGGCGAGTGGACCGACACCCGCATCAGTGTGACCATCCCTGACGAGGCGACATCTGGCATCGTCTACGTCCTCACAAAGAGCGGAAAGAGCAGCGGGCTTCTCTTCATCAACTCCTCCGACATCCCGCTGCCGGCCTCGGGCTCGGCGCGCCCCGGCGATCCGTACATCGTGAACAACAGCGACAATCCCATCCAGCCCTCCGCGGCCCGTGTGGGGGACACCATCACCATCTATGGCATGAACTTCGGCCTTGAGAAGGGATCCTCCGAGGTGTACTTCACCTGGGCCGGCCTGCCCTCCGCGGACGGCGGGAGTCTCGACGTGGCCAACCTCCTGCCTGCCCGCGACTACAATCTTGACTACATCTCGTGGTCCGACCGCGAGATCAAGCTGCGCGTTCCCGACGGCGCCGCATCGGGCAACGTGATCGTGAAGTCCGACAAGGGCACCAGCAACGCCGCCTACTTCGTGGTGAACAAGGGCGCCGGCAGCAGGACCTACACCGCCCCCCGGAAATACTCGGTGCAGTACGCCATGAATGTCGGCGTCAGCGCCGCAACGGGAGAGAACACGCTGTACCTCTGGATGCCGCGCATCCTTCCCACCCCCGAGCAGAGAAAGATCGAGCAGGTGGCCCACGACCCTGATCCGCTTTTGAGCACAACCGAGTCGGCCCTGTACTCCCTGTCCAACCTGCAGAAAGGCGGGAAGTACCGGGTCTCCATGAGCTGGATGTTCGACCGCTACGCCGTGGAAACCCAGGTGAATCCGGGCGACGTGCCCCCCTACGTGACCACCACGGAGTCGTATGCGCGTTTTACCGCGCCCGACCCGCTGGTTCCCTCGGCGAACCCCGACATCGTCAAGGCGGCCGCTGCCGCGGTCGGCGGGGAGAAGAACCCCTGGCTGAAAGCGCGTCGGACCTACGACTGGCTGCTGACGCTCCTCGCGTACAACCCCACCTCCACCGACGTGGTGGGAGCGCTGAAAGCGAAGAAGGGCGATGCCTTCGTCTTCTCCTCCCTGTATTGCGCGCTCCTCAGGGCGTCGGGGATTCCCGCCCGCATGGTGGCAGGCTACCTTGTAGGGGACACGGGAAAGCAGACCCGGCGCCACTTCTGGGACGAGTTCTATATCGAGTCACTGGGGTGGGTGCCGGTGGACCCGCTGCTGGGGGACGAGAAATCGCTCCTGCCCCCGGGGCAGCCCGAGGACTTCGACGCGCGCGCCTGGTATTTCGGGAACATCGACAACCAGCACATCACCTTCTCCAAGGGGCTGGAGATGGTCAACCAGATGAGCCCTGACGGCAAGCCGAAGCAGACCGCCGAGCTTCCCTACCTGCTAAGCATCGACGAGGAGGCCGCGGGCGGGTTGACCGGCTACACGGCGAGCTTCGACGACCTGGTGGTGACGGGGACTTACTAAGCGCATCTGCGGCCGAAGGCCGCTGCGCTTAGAGCGGTACTCCGCATTGATGAAAGGGGGCCGCGCCCGGGCGGCCGTCGCTGCGGCTTACTGCTGCGCCGCGGCTTTCCTGCGGGCCCGGTCGATCTTCTCCATCTTGCGATAGTATTCTGACTGCTTCTGTATCTCTTCCACGTCGATGGTGGCGATCTTGTTCTCCGCGAGGATCATCTTCTTGTTCTCGAACAGCTTCCTGATGTACGGATTGCCCTTGTCGCTGGACAGCCCGACAGTGTTCAGGAGCTCCTTGGGGCCGAGCTGGAAGGTGTATTTCCCTCCCGCCGTGATCGGGATGCGGTTCTTTTCAAGCTGCAGCAGCAGGGCGTCGTAGAGCCTGCCCAGGGGGTCCTGGATGAGGGTGTTGGCCAGGCGCTTGTAGATGTCCCACAGCCGGTCGGCCAGCAGGGTGGTCAGGCGCGTGATGAGCTGGGGCTGGCTCTGCACCATGCGCTCGAAGTTGGCCTTGTTTACCGCCATGAGGCTGCAGTCCTCGTTGGCCACGGCGGAGGCAGAGCGCGGCTTGTTCTCCAGCAGCGCCATCTCCCCGAAGATGTCTCCCGTCTTGAGCATGGCCAGGAGCACCTCGTTGTCCTCCACGATCTTTGTGATCTTCACCACGCCGCGCTGGATGATATACAGCTCGGTGCCCGGCTCGTTCTCGCTGAAAATCATGGTGTTCTTCGGGTAGGTGCGGGTGAAATCGTCGCTCGCCTTGTCCAGGTAGACCGCCTTGGCGTAGGGGTGGATCTTGGCCATGCGCTCCTTGGCCTTGTCGGCGTTGGGGTCCTTGGGACAGTTCTGCAGGAAACGGGCGTAGGCGTAGTAGGCCTGGTTGTACTGGCTCTGCCGGGCGTAGTACTCGGCCACCTTGAACAGGTGCGAGGGGTCAGCGGTTGCCGTGTTCTTGAATGTCAGCCGCGTCAGGGCTTCGTCGAGGAAGCGCATTTTGCGGGAGAAACTCTGGATGATCTTCAGCGCCACGGGGGAGTTGCGCTCTATCAGCAGGCCGTACTGCTCGCGGGCGACGGAGATCAGCGAAACATCGGTCAGCGCCAGTGCGGTTTCGATGTGGCTGTGGGAGGACATCGTCGAAATGACGCCGAAAAAGTCCCCGGGGGCAAGGATGTTCCCCCCTTCCTCCTCCACCACCTCCACTTCCTTGCTGATACGCACCTTGCCGCTTCTGATGATGTAGAAGAAGTCGGCTTTCTGCTTCCCCTCGACAATGATGTATGAGTTTCTATTGAAATTTACTATCGAAAGTTGAAGCGGGCTCGCCATTCGTTTTTTACCGTTTCACCCGTTACCAGTATAGAGATCGGTTTTTCCGTTGTCAATGTGAAGTCGGCTCGATAAGGAGATTCCCGCCTCAATTCTCGCTGCTCTCTCTCGCGTCCCGTGGATCGGCGAACAATGCGCGGGCTTTCGGCGCACGGGCCGCGCCTTCTCATGCAAGTGCTTTCATGGCAGGCAATGCGCATGAGCCGGCCTTCGGGCCTGGCCCGCGGACTGGTTCCCGGCGTGGGCATAGCATTCGGCCGCGCCCTTTGTTATAGTGAGTTACCTATGCACGGCGCAGACGACCGGTTGCGGTGGGAGGAGCATGCGCGGACGCATGTCGCTTCCTGCACCCTCTTCGATCTGTACGCATCCAGACGCTCTTCGATGCAGGGTAAGAGCGGCGAGTTCTGCCTCCTCACCGCCCCCGACTGGGTCACCGTGATCCCGGTCCTCTCGGGGGGAAACGGGGAGGAGATCCTTCTCATGGTGCGGCAGTACCGTCACGGGGCGGAGATCATCACGACGGAGTTCCCCGCCGGCCTGGTGGACCCCGGGGAGGAACCCCTGGCGGCCGCCGCGCGGGAGCTGGAAGAGGAAACAGGCTACCGTGCCGGCAGGATGACGCTGCTGGGCCGCGTAAGGCCCAACCCGGCGTTCATGAACAACTGGTTCTCAACGTACCTCGCGGAGGACCTGGTGCGCGTCGGGGATCTCTCCCTGGACGACACAGAGGAGTTGCAACCCCTCACCCTCTCCCGCGCGGAGCTGGCCAGGCGCATCGGGTCCGGGGAGCTGGTCAATTCACTGACCCTCGTTTCGTACTTCCTCTGGGAGCGGCGCGTGGTGGACGGGGGGCCGTTGCAATGAAGGTCAGGCTCAGCAGGCCTGTGAAGCTCGGCATCGAGATCGTCATCCTCGCGCTGCTGGTGTTTTTGTTCCTCAAGCTGCTCGATTTCCGCCATTTCGTCGGCTACATCCATCTCATTACCCCGCGGGTCCTGGCGGGCATCATCGGGTTCCAGCTTTCGATCCTTCTCATCCAGACATTTCAGTGGGGGCTGATCCTGCGGGAAGCGGGGATCTACCGGGGGGCCTGGTGGACATTCTGGGCGCGCACCAGCGGGTTTGCCCTCACCTACCTCACCCCTTCCATGTACTTCGGCGGGGAGCCTGTCAGGGCGAGCCTGTACAAGAGCCCCGCGATGAGCTACCAGAAGGTATACGCCACCATCGCACTGGACAAGTACATAGAGCTTGCCGGCAAGATCCCCTGCATCACCGTGGGCTTCTGCCTCCTGGTCTATTTCGTCCACACGGGCACCATCCTGATCTTCGTCTCAGGGACGATCCTCGCCGTGTTCATCGGGTTTTTCATCTTCCTGATTGCGAAGCTGTTCAGCAGCAAGACGTTCATCGTCACTTTCTTCAAGCGGGTCCTGAGGCCCCTCACGCGGCTGAATCCCCGTCTGTCGGTGAAGGTCCTCTGCGCGATTCGGGAGTTCTCCGTGGACGTGCGCACGATCATCAGCCGGCGGAAGATCTTCTATCTTGCCATGGGTGCGGGAGTAGCGGTGGCCGTGGTGGAGGTGCTGCAGACCCTCTATATCCTGTGGGTGCTCGGTCACCCCAGCCTGCCGAACTCCTTCGTCATCTTTGCCACCGTTGTCATCCAGGGGCTCATCGGGCTCTTGCCGGGGAACATCGGGGGCATGGAGGGGACCCACCTTTTCATCTTCAACGTCCTGCGCATCGGCTCGGACCCGAGCCTTGTCTACACGATCATCCTGCGCATCGGGCAGATGACAATGGTGCTGCTGGGGCTGTTGAACATATTCGCGTGGCGGGTGGATCGGGCGAGGGTGAGAATGAGAGGCGCCGATCGGAATCGAACCGATGCATAAAGGTTTTGCAGACCTCTCCCTTACCTCTTGGGTACGGCGCCTTGACGCACGGCTGTATGACGTGACATTACCGAAAAAGAGAGGCTTTGTCCAGACAGTATGGTGAGCATCATCATTCCCACATTCAACGAAGAGGCGTACCTGCCCCGGCTCCTGGCGAGCATCCGCGCGCAGGACTACCGCGACCGGGAGATCATCGTGGCCGACAACGGCTCGCGGGACAGGACGCGGGAGATCGCGCGGAAGTTCGGGGCGCGCATTGTGCGCGGGGGGCTGCCCGGGGTCGGCAGGAACCACGGCGCCGCGGCGGCGCGGGGGGAGTTCCTCCTGTTCCTGGATGCCGACACCGTGCTGCCGGAGGGCTTCATCTCGAAGATCATGACGCGCTTCGAAAAGGAGTTCGTCGACATCTGCGTGCCCTGGATCAGGCCCATCGACGGCACCAAGCCCATCTATCGCACGATATTCCAGTTCAGCAACACCTTCTTCAAGCTCATGGAAGCCATCCAGCCGCAGGGGCTGGGGATCTGCATCCTGGCCACCCGGCGGCTGCACAACCGCATCGGGGGTTTTGCCGAAAACATCAGGGTCTCCGAGGACTTCGACTACATCAACCGAGCCTCCCTGGTGGGGCGGTTCCGCGTCTACTCCCACGTGTTCGTCTACCACTCGGTGCGCCGCTACCGGGCCGAAGGGGTGGGCAGCCTGGTGCAGAAGCAGTTCAAGAGCGGGTTCATCTACCTGTTCACCGGCAAGGCGCACGAAACCGACGACTACGAGTTCGGCACCTTCTCCCGCTACCTGCCCCAGGAGCGCACCGGCAGGGGAGGGAAGGACGCGGCCGAGGTTGAGAAGCTGCTGAGCTCCTTCGACAGGCAGAGCCGCCGGCTGCGGACGCAGATCGAGAAGCTGGAGACGGGAAAGACACCAGGGTCGGCGAACGGTGACCGCCCGGCGGCGCCGCAGCGCGCCCGAAAAGGGACGGCGGCGCGCCGCCCGCAGGACAAGGCGAAGAGAAAGACGCCGCGGGCATGAACGGCAACCGTCCGAGGAGGGCAGCCTCGGGAGGCCCCGGGCGTGGACGGATGCTCCGCGACTCCTTCACGGCGTATCTGTTCATCGCCCCGGCGGCGCTCGTCATCGGGCTGTTCGGAATCTTTCCGGCATTCTTCACGATCTACATGAGCCTGTTCCGCTGGCGGCTGACGCGCGGCGCCTTCTCGGGCCTCGACAACTACGCGAAGCTGTTCGGCGGCAATGCGGGGTACCTTGCCC
>JBEKVA010000076.1:0-13715 GCA_049514475.1 Spirochaetia bacterium | reverse complement strand
ACCTCATCACGGTCCGCGTCATCGCCGAGCATGATGCCACCCTGCCTCCGTTCGAGATCGCCCTGCGCGTGCGCTGGATGAGGCCTGATGCGATCTGGTTCACCCTCGGGGGGGAAATCGAGTCAGCGCCGGCGCCCGGTTCGGAGGCCGTGTTCGAGAAGCTTGTCGATTACTACGCGGGGACCGCCCTCTAGAGCGTGGGACGCCTACCAGTGATCCTTGCCGATGATCTGCTTCAGTGACTTGCGCTTCGAAGGCTCCGGCATCTCATCGTAATGACCAATAAGGATGAGCAGGACAACGCGCATGGAGAAGGGCGCCGTGAGGATTTCCCGCACTTCCTGCTCGTCGAAGGTGCTGATGCAGCATGTTCCCAGCCCTTCGTGCACCGCCTGGAGGACGATCTGGCAGGCGGCAAACGAGAGGTCGATGGGGTAGGAGAGCTGGCCGTTGGGCATGCGGTAGTCGATGTTCGTCGTGCACACCGCTATGATGAGCGGCGCCTGGCCGACGTAGTCCTGGCTGAAGGCGGCCTCCATCATGCGCTGCCGGATCTCTTTCTTCTGGATCACAACGAAGCGCCATTCCTGCCGATTTTTTGCCGAGGGGGCGAGTCGACCCGCCTCGACGATACGCTCGACCTGGTCTTTTTCCAGCGGCTCGGCCGTGAATGACCTGACGCTCCGCCGCGCCAGGATTTCGGGCAGCACTTCCATGACTTTACAGAGAGTAATGGAATATCTTGCAGTATGCAAGGTAAAGTATGTCATGGGACGCACCATTTGACGCTGGTATCACCTTCTCCTATTCTTCAGGATGCATGAGCCGACTCCTCTGGCTGACGATCCTGCTCGCCGCGACGCTCGGCGCTCTCCCGGCGGCGGCTGAAATACCGATCGCCCGCGTGACGCTCTCCGACGACCTCGCGGCCATCTCCCGTTTCTACCCGCGGCAGGAAGGCTCCCCCGCGGAGAAAGAGCTCATCGCCTGGATCGAGGCGCGCCTGAGCTCCCTCTCGGTGCCGTATTCCCCCTTCGATTTCTCGCAATCTGATTTCCAGCACTCCTTTTCCTCCTGCCTCCGCGTCGACCTGCCCGGCAGGACCAGGGACACCCTGATCGTCGCGGTTCCCATCGACGGCCCGCTGGGCGCCGAGCAGGGCCGGGACGGCTCTCTCTCCGTCGCCCTGGCGCTGGACCTCATCAACGCGGCAAAGGCGGGGGACTTTCCCGTCAGCCTGACGGTGCTGTTCCTCGGGGCCGAGTACGGCGAAGGGGACGCCTACCCCATGGGGAGCACACTGTTTCTACGGGACTTCCAGCCCGACTACCGCACGGCGGTGGTGTACCTGAAATTGCTGCAGGTGCCTTCACGGGTCCTCGTGCGCGGGGGCGGACGGGGGATCGTCAGCCCGTACTGGCTCATGAGCAGGTCCATGGACGCGCTGCGTGACGCGAAAGTGCCTTTCCTGCTGCGCGGCGACGAAGCCCAGGTGTTCCGCATGGGGACGACGAACGAGCGCACGCTTATCGAGCCGTGGCTGCAGGCCGGCTACCCCTCGGTAGGGCTGGAGGGGGAGTACAGGGACGTGGGAGACACCGAGGCGCGTATCACCGCTCTCTCGGGGTCCCTGCGCGGGTTCCTGACGGCGAGCGGGTCGGGCATCCCCGAGACCTGGGACCGCCACTATCTGCTGCTGCAGATCGCGGGGGTGTCCCTCATCATCAGCGAAGGGGCCTACGTGGCGATGGTGCTGGGCATCCTCGCGCTGACGCTGCTGTATTCCCTCATTTTCCGACGCGGCCTGAAGAAATACCTGAGGATACTGCTCCGAAAGGCATGGGCCATCCTGCCGCTGGCCTTTGTTTCATTTCTCTTTCTTCTTGCAGGCACCGCCGTCATGCTGGCCATCCTCTCCCTGCGGGGTTTCCCGGCTCTGTGGACCTTCGCGCCCCTTCCCTTCCTCGCGCTGAAGGTCTGCATCGGCCTTTTCCTGTACGCGATTCTCTACAACGTGTTCCGACGGCTCCCCTTCCCCCGCAACGGGAGCTTCTACTCGGCGGCCGCCCTCTTTTTCCTTCTCATCGACATCACCGTGGTCGCCGCTTTCAACATCTCCTTCACCTACTACTTCCTCTGGGCCTATGTATTCGTCTTCCTCTCGGCCCTTGCGCGCAACCGATACGCGAAACTGCTGCTGTTCCTGCCGGCTCCCCTGTGGGGCCTGCGCGAGCTGATCACAGTCTTCATGGCCCCGGCGGTGCCCTTCTGGCATTTCCTGCTCCTTTCCCCGCTCACCGGCAACCTCCTGGTGGCGGGTGTCTCCCTGCCGTTCATCGTAGGCCTCCTGCGCCTCGGGCTGCTTTTCCCTGGCAGAGGCATCCTGCGCCGCAGGGTGCGGGAGTTCATTATCGCGGGAGTGATGCTTGCCGCTACCGGCGGCCTCTGCGTGTACCTGTTCACCTGGTCGCCTTACAGCGCATCCTCCCCCCAGTCGCTGGCAGCCGTGCAGGTCATCACGGTAGACACCGAGGGAAAGTCCACCGCCACGACCCTGCAGATCAGCAGCCCGGCCCCCCTGGGCGCCCTCTCGGTCACCGACACCCAGGGGGAGCGCTCGATGGATCCGGCGGGGACCTCCCTCACGGTTCCAATGGCGGCAACCGAGTCCCCCGTGCAGGTCTCCACGGTCTCACGCCAGTTCCTCCAGCAGCGCAATGTCACCGTCACCGTGTCGATGCCGTCCTCTCCCCAGCTGATGACGGCAACACTCTCGGCGCCCGATGATTTCGTGCTCCTCGACAGCTCCTTCCCCGCCGTCAGGGAGGGCCCCCGCTCCTATCGCCTGCTGATCGGGGCCTTTCCGCCGAACCCCCTCCCGCTGCAATTGTCCCTCCCCGCTGACGGCACATTCACCCTGGTGCTGACGATGCAGTTCGACACCCCCCTCATCGGGGCCGCGGTGGCGGGCGGGCCGAATGCGCGGGTGGTGCCCCACGTGCGGGTGGTGCGCAGGCTGGAGGTGAAGACGTGAGCGCGCCCGAGATCCGCCCCGTGCTGTTCCACGTGGATCTCGATGCCTTCTACGCTTCCGTGGAGAAAAGAGACGACCCGTCCCTCGAGGGGAAGCCGGTCATCGTCGGCGCGGCCCCCGGGCACCGCGGCGTGGTCTCCGCCTGCTCCTACGAGGCGCGCCGCTTCGGCATCCACTCGGCCATGCCCATCAGCCAGGCGTACCGCCGCTGCCCCCAGGGGGTGTACCTGCCGGTGCGCATGGAGCGCTACCTGGAGGTGTCACGGCAGGTCATGGGAATACTGGCGGGCTACACCCCCCACGTCCAGCAGATCTCCGTCGACGAGGCGTTCCTCGATCTCACGGGGACCGAGAGGCTCTTCGGTCCCGCGGCGGGCACGGGCCGCCGGCTGAAATCTGAAGTGAAGGAGCGCACCGGGCTGGCGATTTCGGTGGGAATCGGGCCGAACAAGTACCTGGCCAAGCTGGCGACGAATGCCGGAAAGCCCGACGGGCTGGTGGAGGTGCTCGCCGAAGGGGCGGAGGCGTTCCTCGACGGCCTGGCGCTGAAGGACCTGTGGGGCATCGGGGAGAAGACGCTGCAGCGGCTCACCGAGCTGAACATCACCTCGGTGAAACAGCTGCGGGGCATCCCGCGGCCCGAGCTCTCGCGCCTCCTGGGGGCCGGGGCCGCGGGGTTCCTCAGCTCCGCCGCGCGCGGCGGGGACCCGGGAATCTTTTCAGAGGAGCCGCGCAGCAGGTCCCTCTCCAGCGAAACGACGTTCGAGCGCGACAGGAAGGACAGGTCGGGCATCGAGCGCGTGCTGCTCGAGCTCTGCCACGAGATCGTCTTCCGCATGATCGACGAGGGATGGAAGTCGAAGACCGTCGCCCTGAAGCTGCGCTTCCACGATTTCACCACCGTGAGCGCGCAGAAGACCCTGAAGCACTGGGTTTCCTCCGCGGAGGAGCTGCACGCGGTGGCGCTGGAGCTCCTTGCCTCGCGGTGGAACGGCGGGATCCCCCTGCGGCTGATCGGGGTAGGCTTTTCCAACCTCGCGCCGGTGGAGTCGCTGGAACAGCTCGAGCTGTTCACCGATGAGTTCTCACGTCAGAAAAAGGTCGAGGAGACGGTCTTAAAGCTCCAGAGGAAAATGGGGGACCTGACCCTGACGAAAGCGAGCCTGTTGAAGGGCGGGCGGAGGGGGAAACCACAGAATCCGCGGGATACCGCGGCGCCCTAAATCCGCCGAGTACGTCGGCGCCCTATAATCCGCGGGGTACCGCGGCGCCCTACCACCCCTTGAGGACGTCCTTCGCTTTCTGCAGGTCCTTCTTCTGGCCCGCGGTGAGCTCGCCCATGCCTTCAAGCTGGCTCACGACCCACTGCACGAGGCTCTTCGCCTCCTCGCGGTCGGAAACATCCTTCAGCGTGATCGTTGCCTCGTAGTACGAGCCCTTGTCCAGCGGCGTGGCAGCGGAAGCGGCTTTCGCCTTCCTACCGGCCAGCTCTTTCGCCCTCGTTGCGCCCGACCAGTTCCTCTTCCAGAGGGTCTTGGCAAGCTCGGTGGAGAAGTTGTAAACGATCTCCTGCTCCGTGCCCGCATCCACCTGCGCCTGGCGCAGGTCCATAGCCTTGCGGCCCAGGGAGCCGGCGGCAGCCATGTCCCCGAAGGACACCGGCCACCCGGGGAGCTCGCGGTAGAGCTGGCCAAGGACGAAATACGCGTCGCTCCTCTCGGGATTGATCGAGAGGTCCTTCACCAGCAGGTCCTTCATGGGCTGAGCCTTCATGAGGGAATCGAGGACGCCCTTCACCTGGCCCCAGCGCCCGATGTTCGCGGACTTCCAGTAGTAGGCAAGGTCGGTGCCGGGGTCGGCGGCAATCGCCTTGTCGGCGTAGCCCTGTCCCTCGGTGAATATCGCGAGGATGTCGGCCTGCGGCTTGCCCGCCTTTTCCGCGATGTCGCCCAGCTCGAGGGTCTCCCGCGCTGCACGCCAATACAGCTCGGCTTTGTCTTTCCCGGTGGCGGCACCTGCCGCGTCAAGGACGAGCGTGCGCGCCTCAAGGTACTTTCCCTCATTGTTCATGCCGTCAGCCTGGGCCAGCGTCGCCGCCGTGTCGGCACAGGCGAGCCCCAGAGGGAGGAGAAGCAGAACCGCCGTCAGCATCAGTCGCATCGAGTAATCTCCTTTCTATTGATTGCCAGTGATTGCCGCCCCGGGCGCCTATGGCTGGGCCGCGCGGACTCCCCGCACATTCAGGTCCATGGACAGCTCGATGACGTAGCTCATGCCGGGCTGGAAGTCGAAATCCCCCAGCTGCACGGAGAACGCACCCGAGGCAACCCTGACGGCGTGCCGTCCAGGGGCAACAACGATGTGGTCCATCTCGCGCTTCTGGTTGACCATCCGGTTGTCAACGAGCACGCGCACCTGTCCCTCCCGCTCTCCCGGATGGGCGTCGGGATCGAGGAACGCCGGCGGGATGGAGATGCTGAGCACGGGTGGGGCCAGCTGCGGCTGCAGCTGAACGTTCATCGTGATCGGCCTGTCGAGGTTGACACGCGCACTGTAATCGGCGAACCCGGGAGCGCTGACGCGCAGCGTGTACGCCCCGGCAGGCAGGCGCTCGGCGTAGGGGACCCTTCCCCTGACCTCGCCGTTGAGCTCCACCGCCGCGTTAGGGACGTTCCCGTTGACGGTGAGAAGGAGCCCGCTGCGCTGCAGCTGGGCGTCCAGCGCGAAAGGTTTGTCCAGGATGACCGTGGCGTTGTAGTCCCCGTAACCGTTTGCTGTCACGCGCACCAGGTACCGTCCGCGGGGGAGGTACTCGGAATAGGGAACGCCGCCCTTCATGACGCCATTCACGCTGACCACCGCGTCGGGCGCGTTCGAGGTCACGGTGAAAGGGATGCCGGCCACACGCTTCAGGGAGACGTCGAGGGCCATGGGGCCATTGACGGCGATGGAGGCGGAATAATCGGTGTAGCCGGGCGCGCTTACCTGGATGTTGTGGCTTCCGCCGGCCACAAACGGGACAGTGCCTGTGACATCGGCGCCGTCGACATAGATCACCGCATTGGGCGTATTGACCCTGATGGTGAGCGGGAAGCCCTGCGCCTGCATCTGCACGGTGAAGGTCATGTGCCCGCCGACCACGACGGGGCCGACGAAATCATCGTAGCCGGGAGCCTGTACCCTGACGTTGTGCGCGCCGCCGGTCACCGTGGTGGTGTTGCCGTTGAGGGGGACGTTGTCGACCCAGATCTGGGCGCCGGGCACGTTGACGGCGATGGTGAGGTTCCAGATCTTCTTGGGCGAGAACCCCTGGGGGTAGAGAGATGCCGTGGAAAGGATGAATGCCACCGCGAGCAGGATGAACGCTTTCGGGCTTCTCATCATTACGTGCCTCCTTTGTATGCAGACCACTATACCCTTTCGGACCTGATTTTCAAAGCCGGCCCGTCAAAAGCAGCAGCCCTGCCCGCGCCGGGCGGATTCGCGCACTTGACAGCCACCGCAAAATCGGCTTTCCTTCGCGGCATCCGGTCCCGGGATGCGACCTGGGCGGCGATTCAAATCCGCCTGA
Organism: Spirochaetia bacterium; assembly: GCA_049514475.1. Lineage (GTDB taxonomy): Bacteria > Spirochaetota > Spirochaetia > SZUA-6 > Fen-1364 > Fen-1364. The sequence goes on along the minus strand of JBEKVA010000076.1, from coordinate 7,110 downwards.
CGGCGATGCGCCTGACCGTCATCGAGTTGTGGCACACACGTGCCGATAATGGGACACAGAACAGATGGATCGTTCACGCGAAAGGAATCCCTCCGCAATGAATACCGTGCGCATGTTGATCGCCCTCGCCGCGCTTGCCTGGCTCGTCTCCTGCGCCAAGCCCCCCCAGGCGGAAATCGATGCCGCGAAAGCTGCCCTTGACGCCGCCTCCAAGAGCGCCGATGTCGTCACCTACGCGCCTGATTCGCTGCGCCTGGCGCAGGAGAAAGCGGCGGAGCTGGACGGGGAAATTACAGCACAGTCGCACCGATCAGCGCTCTCCCGCAGGTATGATGCCGTGAAGGAGCTTGCTGCCGCGGCTGCCGATGCCGCCCGCAAAGCCATTGCGGACGCGGGCACGTCAAAGGCCCAGGTTGCACTCGATGCATCGAGCCTGCTCCAGGAGGTGAGCGCCGCCATCCCGACAGTCGAGTCCAAGGTGTGGGCGGCAAAGCGGGTGCCGCGCATCCGCCAGGAAATAATTGCTCCTCTTGCCCTCGTGCCCGACATGGCGCGGAGAACCGTCGATGATGCCGGCAGGGACATCGGCGCTGGCTCCTTTGCCATTGCGAAGGCGAAGCTCATGGCGGTCAAGGACAGGCTCTCCAACTGCGAAGAAACCATCGCGGAGCAGACCCGCATCGCCCGAGGTCACTGATCCTCGGCGCCGCCGCCAGGCGGATTCGCGGCGCCGCCAGGCGGAGTGGCGCTGCTTTCGCTCGCACCGAGAAACCGCCGCATCCTCTCCAGCCGCCGCGCGTAGAATGACCGCCACGCAGCGGGCAGCCCGATGGATCCCGCCGCAAGGTCACTGAGACTCCCCACCACCATCTCCCCCCGCGCGTTCCTGTAGTTGGCCACGGGGATCGGGGAGACCTGCTGCACGGAGCAGCCCTCCGGGGCGCAGCGCACATCCACCGAGAGCAAGTACGCCTCCCCGGTTTCCGCCGTCGTTTCGTCAGCGGTCGCGGGATCCATGGTCCACGTCATGGCGGAGATGAGGTTCCCCATGGAATACATGATCAGCCGGCCTCCGCCCTCCGCGCGTACCAGCTCGTAGGGCTGCACCACGTGAGGATGGTGAGCGAAGACGATATGGACCCCGGCCGCCAGCATGCGGCGAAAGAACGCGCTCTTGCGCGCCGAGGCTTCTGACGCGTACTCCTGGTCTCCGTGGTAAGAGACGATGAGCAGGTCGTACTGGCGGCTGGTGTCCCGCAGGAAGCGCAGGAAGCACTCGGCGGCCAGAGGGTCGGTGTAGTCCACAACGTCGACGTAGCGCCCCTGGTCGGGCTCGTTCAGGAACTGCGTGACGGCGATGAATCCGACGCGCACCCCCTGCACGAGGAAGCTCTCCGGCAGGAACGGGCGGCGGGGATTGCCCCGTGTGCCGGAGAACACCAGCGGCCGCGCTGGGGAGGTGTCCAGCCCGTGCAGCGTGCGCAGGGTCTGCAGGATGCCCTCCGTCCCGCCGTCGAACGCGTGGTTGTTGGCCGTGGAAAGCACGTTGAAGCCGGCATCCACCGCCGCGCGCACGTAGGCAGCGCTCCCGTTGAACCAGGGGTACCCGCTCGCGGGGCGGGTCGGGTCAACGGGGAGCTCGAGGTTGGCCACGGCAAGGTCGGCCCCGCCGATATACTGCTGCACGCCGCGGTAGATGTCATGGTAATCGGCCATGTGGTAGTTCACGTCGTGCCCCATGATGTCGCCGGCGAAAACCAGGTGCAGCGTGCGCGGCTCCTTCGACGACGGGGCATCCTGCGCGGCAAGCGAACGGGGGAGAAGGAGTGCGAGCAGCAGGAAGAGCGGGAGGAGGTGGCGCGGCGGTGCCGGCGTTTGCCGGTGAGCACTCATGTGCCGTGCCTCCCTTTACATCTGGCGGACTGCGAGCTGCACGAGCGCGGCGAACCCTCCGCCGACCACCATGCCGGCCGCAAGCTCGGCGGGGGAATGACCGATGCGCACGTTGATGCGCCCGGCGTCGAGCCCCCCGGGGGAGCGGGCAACCAGTTCCGTGAGGATGCGCGCGTGATGCTCCACGGCGCCGCGCAAGCGCCACGCGTCGTAGATGATGATCAGGGAGAACACGCAGGAGACGGCGAACAGATCCGAGGCGAACCCGCTGCCCATGCCGACGGAGATGGTGAGGGCGGTGACGAACGCTGAGTGCGCGCTGGGCATGCCGCCCGCCGAGATGAAGTAGGAAAAGGCGAGCCGCCTCTCGCGAATGGAGTACAGGACCACTTTAAACAGCTGGCAGGCCACCTGGACAGCCAGGGCCCCCGCCAGGCTGACGCTGAATGGTATGTGCGAAAGCATTGGGGAAAGTGTAGTGGAAAGAGCGCTCCTTGACAAACAGGCGCGCTCGCATCACTTTCATTGTAATGAGCCAGGCAGCGCAGGGTACACCGCGAAGCTCGCTCGACGCGATCGTCGAGCGGATCCTCGCCTCCTATCGGGAGCTGGGGGGCATCAACCACATCGAGGGACCCAACCTGCCCTCGCGGCAGAGCGTCGAGCGCATCGTGGAGGTGCTCGAGTCACTGATCTTCCCCGGTTTCCGCACGGAGGCCAGTCTCACGCTGGCCGGCATGCGCTATGACATCGGGGAGAGGGTCGTGGCGGTGTCGCGCGCGCTCACCGCCGAGGTGGAAAAGAGCCTTCGCTATACCTGCCGCACGATGCGCGACTGCGATCGTCACCAGGACTGCAGCGGGGAGGCGGAGGAGATCGTGCAGGCCCTGCTGGAGCTCATTCCCGACATCCGCCGTCGGGTGGATCGGGATGTCCGCGCCGCCGACAAGGGCGACCCGGCGGCCCGTTCGAAAGAAGAGGTCATCCTCTCCTACCCGGGCGTGGAGGCCATCCTCGTGCACCGCATTGCGCACGAGCTGTGGACCCGGGAGGTGGCGATGATCCCGCGCATGATGAGCGAATACATCCACGGCAAGACCGGCATCGACATCCACCCCGGCGCGCTCATCGGCGACTCCTTCTTCATCGACCACGGCACCGGCGTTGTCATCGGGGAGACCGCGGTGATCGGGGACAACGTCAAGCTCTACCAGGGGGTGACGCTGGGCGCGCTGAGCGTGCAGAAAGAGCTTGCCAACAAGAGGCGCCACCCGACCATCGAGGACGATGTCACCATCTACGCGGGGGCAACGATCCTCGGCGGCAACACCGTCGTGGGAAAGGGATCGATCATCGGGGGCAACGTGTGGCTCACCGAGAGCGTCCCGCCGAACAGCCGCATCTATCACAACCCCAGCCAGATACGGCAGGCCAGGGCCGATGATCCTGCCGCCTGGGACGGGGGACTGTGAGCACGGCGGGCCCCGGCAGGGCCGCCTTTCGAGGTAAGGAGACGGCGGCCGGCCACGCGGAGCCGGTTTCCGAGCGGCACATGCGCATCGGCATCTGCTGCTACCCGACGGCGGGGGGCAGCGGCGTCGTGGCCACGGAGCTGGGCAAGCACCTGGCCGAGAGGGGCCACTCGGTGGCCTTCATCAGCTACGCCAACCCCCTGCGCCTTGGAGAGCTGCCGCCCCGGGTCTGCTACCACGAGGTTGACCAGGAAAGCCACGCCCTGCTGAAACAGTTCCCTCACAGCCTCACTCTCACCGCCAAGATGGTGGAGGTGGCCCGCACCCACAAGCTGCAGATCATGCACGTGCACTACGCCATCCCCTTTGCCGCCGCCGCCATCATGGCGCGCCAGATCGCCCCCGAGCTGGGGCTGAAGGTGATCACGACGCTGCACGGCACCGATATCACTCTTGTCGGCTCCAGCCCCTCCTTCATGCCGGTGATGCAATGGTCCATCGAGCAGTCGGATGCGGTGACCGCCGTGTCCAGTTACCTGCGCGATGAGACCTACCGGCAGATCCCGGTAAAGAAGGAGATCGAGGTCGTGTACAATTTCATCGACCCCGATCGCCACGACGTGGGAGAGCCGCGCTGCCTGCCGAAAAAGGGATCTGATCGCCAGTTCACCCTCATGCACATCTCCAATTTCCGGCCCCTGAAGCGCGTGGACGACGTGGTGCGCATCTTCGCGCGGGTCCGCCAAAGCGTGGACTCCCGGCTGGTGCTGGTGGGAGACGGTCCCGAGTACGGCAGGACGCGAGACCTGGTGGAGAAGCTCGGGCTGGCCGACATGGTCCGCTGGGTCGGGGTCGTCGACGACGTGGCTCCCATCCTGAAAGCCGCCGACGTGCTCCTGCTGCCCAGCGAAACAGAGAGCTTCGGCCTTGTGGCGCTGGAGGCGATGGCGAGCGGGGTTCCTGTCGTGGCCAGCGACGTGGGCGGCCTGCCCGAGGTGGTCGAGCACGGTGTATCGGGGTTCCTGGCGCCCGTGGGGGATATCGATGCCATGGCCGCCGACTGCCTGGCAATCCTTGCCGACCGCACGGGGGCAAGGAAGTTCGGGCTGGCGGCACGGGCGCGGGCGTCGGCACTCTTCGACTACAGGTCCATAGTGCCGCAGTACGAGAGGATCTACGAGCGGGTGCTGGGGGCCGGCGGGTAAAGGGCCGCGGGGCCGGCTGACTAGTTGAGCGCCTGCGTGGTTTTCGCCTGCGAGATGTAGCTGGCTTCCAGTCCCTGTATCTGCTTCACGATGGAGAGGAACTTCCCCGCCTCGTCACGATTTCCATACGGGCCGATGCGCACGCGGTAGAAGGTTTCACCCTTGGCTGCGTAGGAAAAGACGCGGCCGCTGAGACCCTTGCCGCCCAGGAGCGTTGCCAGCTCCTATGCCTTGTCCTGGCTCTTGTAGGAGCCTGTCTGGATCCAGTAGCCAATGGCCTTCTGCGCCGGCTTCTGCCGCACGGCGGGCTTCACGGATGCCCCCTTCTGCTGGGGCACCGTCGACGGCATGCTCTGCGCCGTAGCGGGCTTTTCGGCTGCTGACGGAGTAGCTGCTACCGGCGGGGTCGCGGTGGTCGGGGCTGCTGCCGGCGGCTGCGTTCCCTGGCCTGCCGCGGGCGTTCCCTGGCCCTCCCCGATGTAGAAATGCATGGTCTGCGTGTCCCCGGGTTTCTGCCCGGTGGTGCCCGGCTGCTGCGGGGCTGCCTCGCGCTGGTATTCGTATATCTGCGTTCCCGAATCCGTCAGGGGGGTCACCGTTCCCGGGGCAGTGGCAATGGCGCCCGGCTGCTTCTGCCTGAGAAGCAGCACGCCGACCACGAGGACCACGACCACGAAAACGCTCACCGAGAGCACGACCCAGAATATCTTCTGCTTCTCCATGCAATCCCTATCCTCTCAGGCGCTGGGCAAGGCGCGCAACGCGAGCTTCCAGGGAGCGCGCGCTCCCCATGTTCCGCACACTATAAGTATCGACAGCGGGATCATTCAATTGAGGGCAGATGCCCTTCTGGGAGGTGATTCTGGCCAGCGCGTCCCGCAGAGGGAGGCTGTCGCGGCGCATGGCGCGCACCAGCCGGGCAGGCAGGGGCGCCTTGACGCACACCACCGCCCGGCACAGGACGTGAAGCCCCATGTGATGGAGGATGGCGGCGTTCACCACGACGTCGCTGCCCCCCTCGGCAATGATCTCCTTTACCCGCTGCACCATTGCGGGGTGGAGGATCGCCTCCAGGCGGGCAAGGGCGGCGGGATTGCCAAATACGATCCTGCCCAGGGCGCGCCTGTTCACCCCGCCATCATCGGTGGCGAGAGAGCGGCCGAATATTTCTATGATCTGCGCGCTGCGGGCGGCCAGCGCATCGTGGCCCAGCGCATCGACGTCGATGACGCGGAACCCCTGCGCGGCAAAAATGCCCGCCACGCGGTCCTTCCCGGCGCAGTATTTGCCTGTCAGGCCCACGATCATCAGTGGAACGCTCCCCAGCTCTCGCCGCTCTCGCAGTGGACTTTCAGCGGTATGCCGTGGCCTGCCGCGGCCTCCATCACTTCCCTGACCACCGCTTCCGTGCGCGCCGTCTCCTCCTCGGGGACCTCGAGGATGATCTCGTCGTGAACCTGAAGCAGGATGCGGCCCGAGAGATGCTCGTCGCCGAGCCGGCGGAAGAGCCTCACCATTGCGATCTTCACGATGTCCGCCGCCGTCCCCTGGATCGGGGAGTTCACCGCAACCCGCTCGGCCCCCATCCTTTCCGTTTTGTTCTGGCTGCGGATGGCAAGGATCCTGCGCCGCCTGCCGAACAGCGTGTGGACAAAACCGGTCTCGGTCGCCCCGCGGATGGTCTCCTTGATGAACCTGTCGACCCCCTGGAAACGCTGGAAGTAGGTCGTGATGAAGCGGTCGGCATCCGCGCGCGGGATTTTCAATCCCTGGGAAAGCCCGTACGAGGACATCCCGTAGACCACGCCGAAATTGATGGTCTTTCCGACACGGCGCTGCTCGGAGGTCACCTCCGCCTCAGGCACGCCGAAGATGAGGGCGGCCGTCTGGCGATGGATGTCTTTTCCCTCCTTGAAGGCCTGCAGCAGGATTTCATCCTGGGACAGCGTGGCAAGGATTGCCAGCTCGATCTGCGCGTAGTCGGCGCTGATGAAGCACATGCCGGGAGCAGGCACAAAGGCGCTGCGGATGCGCCTGCCCTCCTCCTCCCGGATGGGGATGTTCTGCAGGTTGGGGTCCTTGCTGGCAAGACGACCCGTGGCCGCCCCGGTCTGAACGTAGTGGGTGTGAAGCCGGCCGGTCTTTTCGTTCACCAGCAGGGGCAGCGCATCCACGTAGGTGGACTTGAGCTTGGAAAGCTTCCTGTGCGCCAGTATCTTCTCAGGCACCGGGTCCAGCGCGGCCAGCGCCTCAAGCACATCGACGTCCGTGGAGAAGCCGGTCTTCGTCTTTCTGATCGGGGCGAGCTTGCGCCAGGTGAAAAGAATTTCCTGCAGCTGCTTGGTGGAATTGATGTTGAACTTCCTGCCGCACAGGACGTAGATCTCGTCCTCCAGCCCGGCAAGGGCCCTCTCCATCTCCCTGCTGTAGGCGGCCAGCTCGGGGGTAAGGATGCGGATCCCCGCCAGCTCCATTTCCGCCAGCACCGTCAGGAGGGGCATTTCGATGTCATGGAAGATCCCCGCCAGGCTTTCCTTCTC
>JBEKVA010000075.1:0-13789 GCA_049514475.1 Spirochaetia bacterium | reverse complement strand
GGCGAACTTCGCCATGCGCGTCAGCGACTCCTTGGGGATCTTGGTGGTCTTCACGTAGTCCTTGATCTCGTCGATCTTGGAGAGCACGGCGGAGTCCTTGTCCTTGAGGTTCCACGCCCTGCCGAAGACCTCCGACAGGTCGATGCTCTCCACGGAGATGCCCGACCGTTCCAGGAGCTTCTCGCTGTAGCGCACCGTGACGAAGGCGGCCGGCCGCGCCCCGATCTGCGCGAAGCGCGCCTTGCGCATTGCGCGCACCACCCGGCAGACCCCGCCGAAGCTCTTCAGATCAGCGCGGAACTCCTCCCCCTCGGGGTCCATGGTGTGCTGCGAGGTGAGGGAATAGCGGATCCCGTACTGGGTGAGGTTGTTGCAGGCCGACATCTTGCCGCAGAAGCTGTCCCGGCGGTGCGCGATGCCCATCCTGCCCGGCTCGTCGGGAAACGCGTGGATGAGCACCGGGACATCCAGGCCGGCAAGGCGGATGGTGTCCGCGATCCCCCGCTCGTCGCCGAAGTTGGGGAGGGTGACCAGGATCCCGTCGATCTTCTGGCGGTTGGCCTTGAACAGCTCGGCGCACTTCTTCGCGTCCGCGAATGACTCCACCGAGCCGTACTTCGTGTCCTTCGGGCTCAGGGCGACGGCGTCGAACCCTTCCTCCTTCAGCACGGCCAGGATCGTCTTGCGGCCCTGCTCGCAAAGCTCGGCAGGGAAAAAGCCGCGGTTGCCCACCAGCACGCCGAGTGTCGTCATGGGATTCTCCTTATTACCGTTTTGCGAAGTGCGGAGGAACGATAAAGCCCGGCACCGCAAAAGTCAAGATTTTCCGCGCGCGTCCGTGCGCGCCGGGGCGGCGCGGCAGCGGTCTGGGCGGCGCCTCGCTGGCCTGGAGGGCGCCGCGGCGCCGTCCAGGGCGCGGCTAGGGATGCACGCGGCGGGCGTACCTGCGGTCCTGCTCCAGCAGTGTTGCCTTGCGCAGGCGGATCGACTTCGGGGTCACCTCCACCATCTCATCCTCGCGCAGGTACTGGATTGCCCGTTCCAGGGTCATGGGCTGGATCGGCGTCAGGGTCAGCGCCTCGTCCTTTGAGACCGAGCGCATGTTGGAGAGCTTCTTCTCCTTGCAGGGGTTCACATTCAGCTCTGAATCGAGGTTGTGCTCGCCGACGATCATCCCTTCGTAGACCTGGTCCCCGGGAACCACGAACAGGGTGCCGCGCGGCTCCAGGTGATACAGGCCGTAGATGACGGCCCTGCCGCTCCGGTCGGAGACCATGGAACCGGTGAAGCGGTTGATGAAGTCCCCGCGGTATTCCTCGTAGCCGGAAAGGTACGAGTTCATGATGCCCGTCCCCTTGGTGTCGGTGAGGAACATGTCGCGGTAGCCGATGAGGGCGCGGGAGGGGACCGAGAACTCCAGGTGGACGCGGGCGCCTTCGTGGCAGGTGTAGGCGAGCATGCGGCCCTTGCGCGCCGAAAGCTTCTCCGTGACAACGCCCACGAAGGCCTCGTTGCAGTCGATGAAGAGGTGCTCGATGGGCTCCAGCGTCTTTCCCTTCTCGTGCTTGAGGATGACCTCGGGCCGGCTCACGCAGACCTCGAAGTCCTCGCGGCGGAGCATCTCGATCAGGATGACGAGCTGGAACTCCCCCCGGCCCTTGACAATGAATCCGCCGCCGCCCTTCACCTCTTCAACCTGGATGGAGACGTTGTTGAGGGTCTCCTTGCGCAGGCGGTCGAAAAGCCTCCCCGACTGGACATTTTTCCCCTCGGAACCGGAAAGGGGAGAGGTATTCACCATGAAGTGCATGGAGACCGTCGGCTCATCGACGATGATCCGCTTCAGCGCCTTCGGAAACTCACGGTTGCAGATGGTGTCCCCGATGTGCACGTTCTCGATGCCGGAGAGCACCACGATGTCGCCGGGCTCCGCGCTGTCCGCCTCCACGAGCTTCACGCCGGAGTAGGTATGCAGCTTCGTGACGTTCAGGTCCTCGCGGACATCGCCGTCCCCGATGCAGACCATGCCGTCCTTGGAGTGGGCCCGCCCATTGATCACCTTGCCGATCGCCTGGCGTCCGAAATAATCGGAGTAGGAGAGATCGGACACGAGCATCTGGAAGGGCTCCGTGGAGGTGTAGCGCGGCGCGGGGATCTCCTTGAGGATCGCATCCAGCAGCGGGTGGAGGTTCGTGCTGTTTCCATCGAGGCTGGTCTGGGCAATGCCCGATTTGCCGATTGCATACAGAAGGGGAAACTCGAGCTGCTCCTCCGTCACCCCCAGGTCGATGAACAGGTCGTAGATCTGGTTCAGGACTTCCGCCGGCCGGGCATCGGGACGATCGATCTTGTTGATGACGACGATGATGGACAGCCGCCCGGCGAGCGCCTTGCTGAGCACAAACCGGGTCTGCGGCAGCGGGCCTTCGGATGCATCCACCAGGAGGACGGCGCCGTCCACCATCGAAAGGGCGCGCTCGACCTCGCCGCCGAAATCCGCGTGGCCCGGGGTGTCCAGGATGTTGATCTTCACCCCGTTCCAGACCACGGAGCAGTTTTTCGCGGCAATCGTGATTCCCCGCTCGCGTTCCAGGTCCATGCTGTCCATGAGGCGCTCCTGCGTCTCCTGTCCCTCGCGGAACACCCCCGACTGCTTGAACATGGCATCGACAAGGGTGGTCTTGCCGTGGTCGACGTGCGCGATGATCGCGATGTTGCGGATAAGCGGGTTTGATGAATCTTTATGGGTCAAAATCATGTCCTGACTTGCTTTTTACGGCGGGAAAGATTGTGTGAGATCATAACCGATTCGGCGCCGCGCGTCTATTGATGGGAAATCATTCCCGGCAGCAGGTAGGCCTGGACCAGGGTGATGAGGCCGATGATCAGGGCCATCGCGAGACTGTGGCCCACGGTGGCGCGGAAGAGAAAGCCTTCCTGGCCGGGCAGACGGGTCGAGGCGGTTGCCACCGCGATATTCTGCGGGGAGATCATCTTGCCGGCCACGCCCCCCGATGCGTTGGCCGCCACCATGAGGGCAGGGTTCAGCCCAAGGCGCTCAGCCGTGGTGCGCTGGAGAGATCCGAAGAGCGCATTGGAGGAGGTGTCAGAGCCGGTGAGCAGCACGCCCAGCCAGCCGAGAAACGGAGAGAACAGCGGGAACAGCGCTCCCGTGGCGGAGAGCGCCCTGCCGATGGTGGCACTCATGCCGGAGCCGTTCATCACGAAAGCCGTCACGAGGATCAGGCAGACGGTGAGGATGGTCGCCGTGAGGCTTTTCACCGTGCCGCCAAAGCATGCGGCAACTTTCCTGAAGCCCAGGGGCGGGATGAGCAGGAGCGAAAGCACACCCGAGAGAAAGATCGCGGTGCCCGGCGTGGAGAGCAGCGCAAGGGTGTAGCGGGAGCCGGGAAGGCCGGGCCACGTGAAGACCAGGTCTCCCCGCTGCAGGAGCGGCCTCAGCGGTCCCAGGCTCCAGAGCAGCACCATGACTGACATGAGCAGGTATGGCGCCCAGGCGCGGAGGGTCACAGACGCCGATGTCTTCACGTGAGCCGGGGCAGCGGCGTCTGTACCGGCGTTCGCGCCGCCGCCAGAGCCGCCGTCGGCGAAGTCCCATATCGTGGCCGGCTTCCATACCCGGAGGAACAGCCAGAGCCCCGCAAGGGTGATGATCCCTGAGAGAATTCCGGCGGTCCAGGGGCCGCTGAAGTTCGCGATCAGGAACTGGGACCCTGCCATGAGGATGCCTGCCACCAGGAGAGCCGGCAGGACCTCGAGACTTCTCTTCCAGCCGCAGAGCACGACGCTCAGCCACAGCGGGACGCACAGGGAGAGAAACGGAACCTGCCGTCCGATGATCCTTCCCAGCGTCATGACGTCGAAACCGCTCACCCCCGCGGCAACCGCCACGGGAATGCCAGCCGCGGCGAATGCAACGGGCGCGCTGTTTGCAATCAAGCAGAGGACCGCCGCCTTGCCCGCGGGGAACCCCAGGCTTACGAGCATGGCTGCCGATATGGCGACGGGGGTTCCGAATCCCGCGGCGCCTTCCAGGAACGCTCCGAATGCGAATGCGATGAAGAGCGCCTGCATGCGCCTGTCAGCGGTGATCGAGGCAAGGGTCGACCTGATCACGTCGAACTGGCCGGATGCGACGCTCAGCGCGTGGACCCAGAGAGCCGCAACCACGATCCATAGGATGGGGAACACCGCCGTGAGGGCCCCCTGCAGTCCAACGGAAAGGGCGGCGACCGGCGCCATGGCGAACCCGAGGGTTGCCGCGAGAAGTGATGCGGCAGCCGCGCACAGGGCGGCAATCCAGCCGGGGACCCGGCCGGAAGCAAGCAGCCCGAAGAGGAGCGCGAGGGGGAAAATGGCTGCCACCACGGAAAGCCACGACGGGCCCATCAGATTGGCCGCACCTCGATGGGGGTGCCCTCCGCCACTTCGTTGATGCCGCGCTCGACGCGCATCAGCGCGTTCGCATGGCCCAGCGCGTTCAGGTGGGATGAGCCGTGAAAGGCGAGGGGGGTCGCTTTGCCGCCGCTCACCCGCACGGGGTGGAACTCGGTGCGGTCCGCAATGCGCCTGCGGTAGGTCTCCGCCAGGACGACGCTCTGGGAGGGCGGTTCCCACGGGAGCCCCATGCGCCGATAGAGAAACGGTTTCACGAAAAGCTCGAAGATCACGAACGTGGAGACGGGATTTCCCGGCAGGCCGAAGATCCAGGTCGGGCCGCGCCGCGCGAAAAGCGAGGGCTTGCCCGGCTTCACGGCAACGCCGTGAAACAGGATATCGGCGCCCTGCTCCCGCAGGCACTGCGGCACGTAATCGAAGTCCCCCGCGGAAACCCCCCCGGTGAGAAGCACCAGCTCGCTTATCGCGCACGCCGCTCCTATTGCCGCGGCCAACGGGCCGGGCAGGTCCTCGACGGCCAGTGGCGCGCCACTGGGACAGTGCATGGAGGCAAGCTGCGCCCGCAACTGGGGCCCGTTGCTGTTGTAGATCTGTCCCGGTCCCAGCGGCTGGCCCGGCTCGCGGATCTCGTTTCCCGTGCAGATGATGGTCGTGCGGGGAGGCACGGAGAGGGCGACCCGGGGAATCCCTGATGCCGCGAGAATTCCTATGTCCTGCACCGAGAGAACACGCGGCTGCAGCACAGGCTCTCCCGCTTTCAGGCTGGAGGCCCTGCGGATCACGTTGTCACCGGGCTCCGCCTCGATTTGCCTGATGAGCCCGTCCTTCTCCTCGACGTACTCCCTGCGGATGACCCGGTCGGTGCCCTCGGGAAGCATGGCGCCGGTCATGATGCGGGCGCACTGCCCCGTCAGCACTTTCCGGCCCGGCGCCCCTCCCGCCGCTATGGTGTCAAGGACGCGGAACTTCGGCGAATGGTCGTCGCGGCCGACGGCAAACCCGTCCATGGCCGATTTGTCGAAGGGGGGAGAATCGATGGAACCGAGAACCTCCCCGGGGAGGACCCTGCCCAGTGCATCTTCCAGCGGAACCATTTCCGTGCGGAGGTCGGGGGGAGTGCCCCGAATGATCTGAAATGCCTGCTCGAGCTCTATCACGTCACTCCTCTCAGTACAGCCGCACGGCGGATGCCTTGAATGTTACCACGCACTCGCTGCCCGCTGCCACGCCAAGCTCATGCGCGGAGGCGCGCGTGACAACGGAGTGCAGGAGGACGCCGCAGTCGATGGACACACGCAGCAGTCCTCCCTCCTCTGACACTGCAATCACTTTCCCCCGGAGCTGGTTTCTCGCGCTGGAGGCAAGCGGCTCCTGTGAGAGGATCAGCTCGTCGTAGGGAAGCACCGCGACGCGGAACTCGCCGTCCCGCGCGGGGCAGCGCAGCACGGCGCCGCCGGAGGCGGATTTGGCGTCGCCGGAGGCGGATACCGCGCGGAAATGCGTGAACTGCTCATCCCGCTCCTCAACGCGGCCCTTGAGGATGTTCTCGGAAGCAGGCAGGATCCTTCCCGCCTCCATGCGGAGCAGCGTCTCGGAAAGCCGGTAAGCCATTTCCATGGCGTGCGTGCTCATGATCACCGTGGTGCCCCCGGCGGCCGTTTCCCTGATGACGCTTTCCAGGAGCTCGCGCGATTGCGGGTCGACATTCGCCGCCGGCTCATCCAACAGGAGCACGCGGGGCGCCAGGGCAAGGGCGCGCGCAAGGGCGACGCGCTGCTTTTCCCCGCCGGAGAGGGTCGCCGCGCGCCGCCTCTCGAATCCGGGCAGGCCCACCCCGAGAAGGGCATGGCGGGTGCGCTCGAGGACCTCCGCCCGCGCCACCCCGCGGATGCGAAGCCCGAAGCCCACGTTCTGCAGCACGCTTCCGCGGAAGAGCAGCGGCGCCTGGTGGAGCATGACCGATTCGGCGCGCAGCGCCGCCAGTCCGCCGTCATCGATGCGCTGTCCACGGTAGGAGATGCATCCCGCGCTCGGGGTGAGCAGGCCGTTGAGGAGCCGCAGAAGGGTGGTCTTGCCGGACCCGTTCTCCCCGATGAGCACGGTGATGCCTCCCTCGGCAAGCCGCAGGGAATCAATGGAGACCACGGTGACCCCGTCGAAATCGGCCCGCAGTCCGCTCGCCTCGAAAAGAGGAGCGGGGGAAGGCTCACTCATGCTTCACCACCGCGTGCAGCAGCGCGTTCACCCCGAGTGCCGTCGCCATGAGGATGATGCCGAGGGCGAGCCCCAGCTCGAACTCGCCCTTGCTCGTTTCAAGAGCTATGGCGGTGGTGATGGTGCGGGTATACCAGCGGATATTGCCGCCCAGCATCATTGCCGCGCCGACTTCTCCCACCACGCGGCCGAATGCGGCCAGGGCGGCGGAGAGGACCGCACCGCGGCCCTGCCGCAGGCTCATCCAGAGTATGTTCCGCCTGTTGGCGCCAAGGGTGGTGAGGACCTCCGGGAAAAGCGGGTCGAGGTTGCTCAGCCCGCTTGCGGTCAGGGAGGCCACGATGGGGAATGCAAGGATGGCCTGCCCGATGACCACCGCGGTCGGCGTGAAGAGGATCCCCAGCCCGCCCAGCGGACCGGCGCGGGAGATGAACGCGTAGACGATGAGGCCGATGACCACCGTCGGCAGGGCCATCAGGGTGTTCAGGACGGCAAGGACCGCGCGCCGACCGGGGAAATGCTTCAACGCGATCAGTACCCCGAGGGGGAAGCCCGGAAGGCAGGCAATGATCGCCGAGCTGATGGAGAAACGGAGGGAGGTCCCGGTGATGAACCAGACCTCCCTGTTTCCTGAAATCAGAAGCTCGAGCGCCCTGCCGAGTGCTCCCGTGATTGCCCTCCTAGTGGACGGCGTCCGGCGTGAAGAGCTGCTGGCCCTTCATGGTGTATTCGCGGATGACTTTCTGGCCCTGAACGGAGGTGATCCACGCGATGTACTGCATGGCAGCCATGTAGTTAGCCTCGGGATGCTTCTCGGGATTGACGGCAATCACCCCGTAGGGGTTGAACAGGGACGCGTCACCCTCGTAAAGGATCTTCAGCCCCGGCAGCTTGCCCTGGAGGGCAATCCAGGTCCCGCGATCGCTCAGCGTGTAGGCTTTCAGGTCGTTGGACATCGTCAGCACGGTCCCCATTCCCTGGCCGGCCTCCTTGTACCATGATCCCTTCGGCTTCACCGACGCCGCCGCCCAGAGGTCGATCTCCTTGGTGTTGGTGCCCGACTTGTCGCCGCGGGAGACGAAGGGGGCGCTGGCTGCCGCGATCCTGCCGAAAGCCTCGGCGGCGGTCTTCAGGCCCGCGATCTTCGCGGGATCCTCGATGGGTCCCACGATGATGAAGTCATTGTGCATGACGTCCCTGCGGTTCACGCCGAAACCCTGCGCGATGAACTTGTCCTCCGCGGCGCGGTCATGCACCAGGACGACATCCACGTCTCCGTTCTCTCCCAGCTTGATGGCCTTGCCGGTCCCCACCGCGATGACATCCACCGTGATGCCGGTGAGCTTCTCGAAAGGCGGGTTCAGCACGGGGAGCAGCCCGCTGTCCTCGGTGCTGGTGGTGGTGGCCAGCCGCAGGCGCACGGTCTGCGCGGAAAGCGGGACCAGCATTGCGCAGAGCAGGAGTGCGATCACGATCAGTTTCTTCATCAGTAACCTCCAAAACACAGGTTTTAAAGGACGCGCGCGCATCCGCGACGTCCCTTTCTGGCAGCCCTGCTCGGCGATGTCTCAGCGAGGGGGATGATAGAAGCCGGCGGACCCCTCGTCAAGGCGACGCATTGCCTCACTGCCGGCTCAGCGCTTCGCCGGGATGACGATGCGGATCTCCTGATCCACCGCGACGTCGTGCAGCGAGCCGACGAGTCCCAGCAGCGTGTTCAGCACGATCTTCTCCGTAAACTCGTTCAGCGACACCTTGCTTCCCCCCGCAAGAATCTCCACGTTTCGCGCCATGGTTCACCTCCGTGCCGATAAAGGGTACACTTGCCGACGCCCATGCCGCAATCACAAGAAGAGAAAGCTTCCCCCGTGGGGCTCCCCCGCATCATCAACGTCGTCGGGCTGAAGGACAGCGGGAAGACGGCCGTGGCAGAGGGTCTCATCGCGGAGCTCATCGGCAGGGGCTACCGGGTCGGCGCGGTGAAGACCACCCGTCACCCGACGCTGAGCGTCGACGCGGAGGGCACCGACACGCGCCGGTTCGCCGACGCCGGTGCCGCGTTCGTGATCGGCCTCCTGGACACGGAGACTCACTATTTCGAACGCCGCCCCGCGCGCAGCACCCTGAGGGAGGCGGCGCGGTTCTTTGCCGCCGACACGCAGCTCGTGGTCTGCGAAGGGACCGTCGAGCCGGACGCGCACCCCCTCTTTATCGTCTGCCTGCGCTCTGTTTCTGATTTCGAGCGGACCATCGCAACGCGCGAGGTGCCGTTGAAGGATGTGCTTGCCATTTCGGGCCTCGTGGCGTCGGCAGGTCCGACGGGTCTTGCCGCCCCCTGTTTCGACATCACAGACCCGCGCCAGCGGGCATCCCTTGCCGATCTCATCCTGCAGGCGTGCGGCAGCCCGCGCCCGCTGGGCCGGCCTTAGTCCGTCTTCTTCTCCCTCTCCGCGATCCGGCACAGCTTCTCGAACTCGGGGCCGGAAGAGGGAATCTGGCGATGGAAGACCTCCGCGATCACGGCGAGCCAGCCGTAGATGAAGTACAGCCAGCCGTCCTCGATGCGTAGCTTTTGCGGCTCTGCCTGACAGCGGGCCTGGTCGAGGAAGAGGAGGTTTCCCCGGTAGTTGAAGTCCCAGATTAGGCCGTTGCGCGGGAACACCGCGTAATCGGTGAGAGGCGACCCTGGCGCATCCTTGCCCAGTCCCGTGCCATTCACCACGAGCGAGCCCTCCGGCAGCCCGAAGAGGACCGCATCGTTGTCCTCGGTGTTGGGCGTGAGGACGTACTCGATGGGGATGTCCAGCGACTGCTGGGCGTGAATCTCCTTCATTTCATTCAGCCGCCGGGGGCTGCGGTTGGAGACGATGATCCGCGAGGGGCGGTTGGTCCCGTGCTGCGGCCGGGCGATGTAAGAGCTCAGGGCCACGCTGGACCCTCCCGCGCCCATGATGAATGCCGGCGCGCGAGTGCTCTCCCAGTGGCCGGCCGGCACGAATGCCTCAAGGGCAAGACCGCTGGTGACGGCATCCTTGGCCCCGCCGCAAAGTTTCCCGTCCCGCTTGAAGATGGCGCTCACTTCTCCCATGAGTGAGGCGAAATCGTCCAGCTCATCGAACATGTTTTTGGCCGCGTGCAGCAGGTCGATCTTGTGCGTCGTTACCAGCGCACCGATGGAGAGCGGGTCTCTCTTGATGAAGTCCACCACGACGCGGTAGCGCTCGGGTGAGTCGTGCAGGTCCAGGTCGATTCCCTTCAATTGACAGTCGCCGAACCCCAGGTGCTTTGCCCAGGCGGGAAACACGCGCATGATCATCGACTTTGTCGTAGTGACCCCGATGAAGTACATGGTCGGCTTACGGGCGGGAACGAGATGAAGCTCGGTCAATTCAGTCCTCCATTATCATTATCTATCGAATAATGTACTGATTGTTATCATATAGTGTCAATAGATAGTTTATATGATTGATAGTTATTGATATTTGGGCAGCGCTGGATCGATTCATGACAATAAATCTACAATAATGCAGACTTAGCACATGAATGACACGAGCACGCTGGCCGTCCAGAAGCATATGAGCAAAGGTGCTCACGAAGCTGAAATCCGTGGTGTTCTACACACAGAGGGGACGGCAGCTTGCGGAAGAGCGGGGCGGGGTGGCCGTGAGAGTCGCGCTGATGGAGAAAGGCCCTCATCGAGGAGAGTTTCTACACGGCGGCGCTGCGGCGGCTTGCGGACCTCTAAAGAAGCCGGTTGACCTCGATTGTCACGTGCGCGATCTCCTGGAGCGCGTGCAGCCTCTCGCGGTACTGCGCGGCACCCAGCCCCCGCGTGCCGACAATTGCCACTTCACAGGCAAAATGCGCCTTGCCGATTCTCCAGACGTGCAGGTCGGAGATCTTCGAATCCCCATCCCCTTCAACGGCCGTCCTGACCCTGCTCACGATCTCATGGTCCATTTCACGATCCAGCAGAACGCGGCCGGATTCCCTGATCAGTCCGACGGCCCAGACGGTGATGAGGACCCCGCCGACAATGCCCATCAGCGGATCCAGCTGGCCGAAATGGAGGAACCTGCCGGCCAGCAGGGCGATGATGGCAAGCACCGATGTCAGTGCATCAGCGACAACGTGCATGTATGCCGCTTTGCTGTTCACATCGACACACTCGTGATGAGAATGACTCGCGTGCTCATGGGGGTGATCATGCACATGGTGGTGCGTACCGTGCCCATGGCCGCCAAGGATGAGCGCGCACACGACATTCACCACCAGGCCGACGGCGGCAACGATGAGCGCCTGCCCGTACTGAATCTGCAGCGGCTGGAATATGCGCTGGACGGACTGCCATGCCATGAACACTGCCACTCCCAGCAGTATCAGGGCGCTCGTGTAGCCGCCGAGTGCCTCGATCTTCCAGGGCCCGAAGGCAAACCGGCTGTCCTTCGCCGCGCGCCGGGACAAAGCAAACGCGATTCCCGCCAGGCCCAGGGCCGCCGCGTGCGTGCTCATGTGCCAGCCGTCCGCCACCACGGCCATGGAATTGAACAGGTAGCCGCTCACGAGCTCGACGACCATCATTGCGGCCGTGATGGCCACGACCGTCCAAGTCCGCTTCTCGGCAGGATGGGAGTCGGAACTGAAGTCGTGGGAATGTTGCCATTGGGCGATGTCGGGCGGCTGCCGCATGGTGATCCAGCGCTTTACAGCGCGGCGATTACCTCGATGCCGGAATCCTCGAATGCCTTGCGTTCCGTGTCGGAGATCCGATCGATGACGACGGTATCCACCATGGTGGGAGTGGCGAACTGCGCAAAGGAGTTCCTGCCCAGCTTGTCGGAGTCGAAGAGCAGGACCACCTTCGCGGCAATGGACATCATGAGCTTCTTCGTCTCCGCGTGGCCCAGGTCGGGGGTGCTGGCGCCTTTTTCCAGGGAGAAGCTGTTCAGGCCCATGAAGGCCTTGTCCACGGTGAGCCCCAGGAGCAGGTCCCTGCTGGAGAGGTCGTTGAAAATCGTGCAGTGAAAGCGCTTGCGCACGATGCCCCCGATGAAGACGATCTTCACCGAGTCGAACTCCTCCAGCAGCGTGGCAATGACGAGGTCATTGGTGACCACGGTGATGTCGCGCTTCTCTCCCAGGATCCTGGCCAGCTCTATGACGGTGGACCCGGTGTCCAGCAGGATCATGTCCCCGTCCTCGATCAGTGCCAGGGCGGCCCGCGCGATGGCGCGCTTGGCATCGAGGTTCTGGATGCCGCGCGCCCTCATGTCCAACTCCTGGCCCGTCTTGCTCTTCACCATGGCCCCGCCATGGGTGCGCAGGAGCAGGCCGGCCGCCTCCAGGTCCCTCAGGTCGTTGCGGATGGTCGCGCTGGAGACGTGGAACAGCTCGCACAGTTCCGCCACCGTGGCCTTGCGCCGGGCCTCGATGTGCTCGAGGATCTTCTGCTTGCGCTCCTCGACGAACAGTGCGCCGTTGGTCACGGGCGCGCCTCTATGCACCCTTTCCCCGGAGGGATTGCACCAGCTGTACGGCCGCGTGGCAATTCTGGCGTATCTGGTCCCACTTCTTTTCGGCAATCGCCTCCCGAGATGCGATCCAGGTCCCCCCCACGCAGGCTACCGTTTCCAGCGCCAGGTACTCGGGGAGGTTCGCCGTGGTCACCCCGCCGGTCGGCATGAACCTGACCCCCGCGTGCCCATAGGGGGCGGAGAGGGCCTTGATGGCCTTCACACCGCCGAATGTTTCAGCGGGGAAGAACTTCAGGAGCTTCAGCCCGAGGGACATCGCCTGCTCGATCTCGGAGGGCGTGATCACCCCTGCCATGAATGGCAGCCCGAGCGTCTTCGCCTCTGCCACGATCTCCGGGTTGAGCCCGGGGGCAACGCCGAACCGGGCCCCCGAGTCCCTGGCGCGGCGCAGGTTCTCCAAGCTCAGGACGGTGCCGGCGCCCAGGATGAGCTCTGGCCGCTCCTTGCCCAGCCTTGCGATCACCTCGGCGGCGGCCGCGGTGCGGAACGTGATCTCCGCCACGGGCAGCCCGCCCTCCAGCAGTGCATCCGCCAGCGGCAGCGCCGCCTCCACCGAATCTATGGCAATGACCGGAACCACGACGTGCTTCAGCAGCTCCGCAAAGACATCTTCGTTCTTCACCTTCAACCTCCCGACAGCAGGGGAAAGAGGGCGATCTCATCGCCCTCGTGCAGCTCGGTGGCCAGCCCCTGCGGCACCTGGTTCCACCCGAACCCGTTCAGCGTGCTCATCAGGCTGGGGCCCGGCACGACGATCCCGTAGGACTCGAGCAGCCAGGCCGCCACCTCCGTCAGCGTGCTCCCTTCCGGCAGGGCGAGCTCGTCAACCCGCTTTCCCGTTTTGTCCCTGATCGCGGAAAGGTAGCGGACGCAGACTTTCATAGCGCCATGCCTTATGCGTGGACCTTCACCGACAGGAGCTCCGCCATTTTCCATTTTTCCTTGGTCGCCTCCGTGACGTTGCCGTCGGCATCCCAGCCGCGAAGGTTGTAGTAGTCCTTCAGCATCACGTCGTACATCTCCTCGGTGAGGATCCTGCCCTTTGTCGGCCCGCTGGGCATCTTCTCCTTCGTGATCCTCTCCGGCAGCAGGTCGTCCTTGCGATGGATCCCCTCGCGGTTGAGGATGACCCTCTCGAAGGAGTAGATCCTCTGGGCAATTTCCATCAGCTGCGGGGTGAAGGGGTAGCCGGTGACCGCTTCCAGCACCTCGCCGGTGGGGGACTCGGAGAACCCGAAGGCGCCGCGGACAACGGTGCACATCCCGATGCTGTCCACGTACGCGCGGCTGTCCTGCGCCGCCTTCACCAGCGCCGCCTTGCCTTCCAGCGCGTAGCGGTCGTACTTGCCGCTCTGCAGCTCGGCGCGGATGGTCCACCCGCCGACGTTGTGGCAGGCGCCGCGGTTGGAGGTCCCGTTGGTCAGTCCGTTGCCCGTGAACCCGCGCGGGTCATAGGCGGCAAAGGGCATGCCCTTGACGTCGAGGATGTATCTCTTCCACTCGGGCTTTGCCCGCTTCACGCCGTACATGCCCTCGGCAAGCAGGTTGCCAATGCCGCGGCGGGCGGCGATCAGCGCGATGATCCCGAAGAGCGCCTCGGGGTTGCCGAAACGCGCATCGAT
>JBEKVA010000074.1:0-13820 GCA_049514475.1 Spirochaetia bacterium | reverse complement strand
CGGCGCGGGCTTTTGCGACCTGGCCCTTTCGGCAAAAGGGACAAACCCGTTCCGCGAGCTTCGCTCCGTACGTGCCTTCAAGGCCGCCTACAGGCGGCTTCGCCCGTCAATTGCCCTGCACTACACGATCAAGCCAAACATCTATGGCTCCCTGGCAGCACGCAGCCTTCGAATCCCCGTGATCAACAATGTGTCGGGCCTGGGGACCATGTTTTCCGGCGGGCCGTGGGAGACGCTTGCAAGGCTCCTCTACCGTTTCTCCTTTTCCCGGGCACAGAAGGTGTTCTTCCAGAACACTGACGATCGCGGGTTGTTCCTCAAGGCTTCACTCGTGGATCCCCTTCGCACAGAGCTCTTGCCGGGCTCCGGGGTCGACACGGAGCATTTCGCGCCCCGCACGAAGGGAGATGGTCCCTTTACGTTTCTGCTCGCGGCGCGGCTTCTCATCGACAAAGGCGTCGAGGACTTTATCTCCGCGGCCCGCATCCTTCGCAACGGAGGCGATGAGCCGCGCTTCATCCTTCTGGGACGCCATGACGCCACGGACCCTCACTGCGTGGATGCCGCACTCCTCGATGAGGCGGTGCGTGACGGAATAGTCGAGATCCCCGGGCACACTGACGATGTGCGTCACTACATCGCGGAGGCTGACTGCGTGGTTCTTCCTTCCTACTACCGTGAAGGCGTTCCGCGTTCCCTTCTCGAGGCGGCAAGCATGGGCAAACCGCTTATAGCCGCGGATTCCGTTGGTACGCGAGAGCCTGTCCAGGACGGGGTGAACGGGTTCCTCTGCCGGCCGCGGGACCCGGCGGACCTCGCGGATAAGATGCGAACAGTGATGGAAGCAGGGCCCGAGCGCAGGGCATCAATGGGAGAGGCGTCGCGCTGCATTGCGCAGGAGCGCTTCGACGAACGAGTGGTTCTTGCAGCCTACCTCAAGGCCATAGATCACATCGCAAGGCACCCCGGAATGCCCACATGAGGACCTTGGTGACGGGAGCGGCCGGCTTCATAGGCTTCCACCTGTGCCGCCGCTTGTCGAGCCTCGGCGACGAGGTGATGGGGACCGACTCCATCAACGATTATTACGACCCGTCCCTCAAGTATGCACGGCTGGCTGAGCTTGGGTTCGACAGACCCTCCTGCGACTCGGTTCTCACCGCGAAGAGCAGTAAGCTGCGTGGTCTTTCCTTCCGCCGGCTTGCCCTGCAGGACAGGAGCGGCGTCGAAGAGTTGTTCAGGCGGAACCGCTTCGATCGCGTCTGCCACATGGCTGCGCAGGCAGGAGTGCGGTACAGCATCGAAAACCCCCATGCATACGTAGAGTCCAATATCGTCGGCTTTCTCAATGTTCTGGAAGGCTGTCGCGCGCACCATATCGATCACCTTGTCTTCGCTTCAAGCTCCTCGGTGTATGGACTTTCCCGCCGCGTCCCATTCAGCCCGCGGGAGAGCTCAGATCATCCCATGAGCCTCTACGCGGCAACAAAGAAAGCTGACGAGGCGATGGCCCACGCGTATAGCCATTTATACAGCCTGCCGGTCACCGGGCTGAGGTTCTTCACGGTCTATGGCCCGTGGGGCAGGCCGGACATGGCATACTACAAGTTTGCTTTGGCGATTGCCGAGGGGCAGACGATCAAATTGTACAACAACGGAGAGATGCTGCGAGATTTCACGTATATTGACGACGTTATCGAAGGCGTTGCACGAGTGCTGGACAAGCCGGCGACGCCTCAACCAGGGTGGGATCCCGCTCACCCGGATCCCTCGGGGTCTTCTTCCCCTTACAGGATCTATAACATAGGAAACAGCAGGCCTGAGCCGCTCTCGGCGCTCGTAGAGTGCCTCGAGGCAGCCCTTGGAAGGAAGGCAAAGAAAGAGCTCTTTCCCATGCAACCGGGGGACGTTTACGCCACGGAAGCGGATGTCTCTGGCCTTCTTCGTGACTTTTCCTGGGCGCCGTCGACCTCTCTGAAGGACGGCATTGCTCGTTTCGCGGACTGGTTCAGCGCCTATCACGGGGCAGGGCGCTCCTGATGCGGGAGTTTGCGACAATTCTCGTCACCGGGGGCGCGGGCTTTATCGGCTCCAGCTTCATACGGCATCTTTTCGATACCGTGCACTTTCCAGGCACGGTGATCACCCTTGATGCACTCACTTACGCGGGAAACCGGGATAATCTCAGCGATATCGAAGAGAGGCATGGCGGCAAGCGCTTTCACTTTGTTGAAGGTGATATCCGTGAACGTGCATTCGTCGAATCGGTCTTCCGGGATTGGCACCCGGATGCCGTGGCGCATTTTGCGGCCGAAACTCACGTGGACCGATCGATTTCGGGACCAGAGGTGTTCCTCCAGACAAACGTCACGGGGACATTCAATCTCCTTGACGCAGCGCGCAAGACATGGACAGATGGGAGACAAAGGATTCTCCATCATGTCAGCACTGACGAGGTTTTCGGATCCCTGGGGGGCAGCGGCAGTTTCACCGAGGAGACCCCCTACGCACCACGTTCTCCCTACGCGGCAACGAAAGCCGGCAGTGATCATATCGCCCTGGCCTGGCATCATACCTTTGGTCTGCCGGTGACCCTGTCAAACTGTTCCAACAACTACGGACCCTTCCAGTTCCCCGAAAAGCTGATCCCGCTGATGATCCTCAACATGCTCGAAGGGAAACCCCTTCCTGTCTACGGGGACGGGCTGAACATACGCGACTGGCTCTTCGTGGAAGATCACGCGGCTGCCGTGTGGAAGATCATGACCGAAGGAAGAGCAGGGGAAAGATACAATGTCGGCGGCAGGAATGAACGTGAGAACCTACGGCTTGTCAGGGAGATCTGCACGGCTGTCGCCAGAGTGACGGGTCGGGAGGTTGAGGATCTTCTGGGGCTCATCACGTTCGTGAAGGACCGTCCAGGACATGACAGGCGCTACGCGATCGACTGCACAAAAATCGAGCAGGAGCTGGGTTGGAAACCCGCCGTTAGCTTTGCCGAAGGGCTCGAGCTGACCGTGCGTTGGTACCTGGCACATGCCGCATGGGTGCAGAACGTTCGCGTACGGGCCTATCGAGGATCCCCGGCATGAATCCCATCCTCCTCCGCATTGCCCTGCGCAGTCTTATCCGTCGCAGCCGAAAGAATCTCGTCGTTGCAGGCCTGATTGCCGTTGGTGTGGCCGCGTTCTTTGTCGGCAATGCGGTCCTGGAAAGCTCCATCGGGGGCATTCAGCGGACATTCTCCGATAATTTCACGGCAGACCTTTCCATCAGCGAGCGCAGCGAACAGTCATTCAGCCTCTTTGGCCCCGACATTCCAGTGATAGGCGAATACGAATCCGAGCCCGTGCTTCTGAATGCGGCCGACATCGGGGCACGCGTTTCCGCGTACCCGGGCGTCGACAAGATTGCGTATGTCCTTTCTTCTCCTCTCTTGGTGGAAGCCGGCGGCGCCCGCGATGGCGGTCTTGGCCTGGGTGTCATCGGGGCGGAGTATTTTTCTCTTTTTCAGCACGTGCGGTTCATTTCCGGCGCCGCGCCGAAGCCCGACACCACCGGGTGGGCAGTCATAACGGAAGAATGGGCGAAGAAAATCGAAAAGGCGCAGGGACGACCGCCGATTCCCGGTGAGAAAATCCAGCTCTCCTTCTTTCACAGCCAGACATTCACGATCCGTGTTGCAACGCTGGCCGGGGTCATCAGCTACCAGCCGGCGAATGAGGCGCTCAGCCGTATCGTCATCCTGGATGGGCGCATCCTGCGCGCCCTGATCGGCTTCTCGCAGAGTGATGCGGTGCAACCCGCAAAGGGCGTGGAAGCGGAAGATCGGACTACGCCGTCAGCGGCCTCGGACGTCGACTCACTGTTTTCAGATTCGGCCGGTACAACGGACAACGGAAAGCAGGACAACTCTTCCGTCCCCGTGAGCGTTTCAGAGCTCCGCGCACTGATGAAGGCCGCCCATAAAGAAGGGACGGGTGTTGACGCATCCCCCCTTGGCCACAACGGTGCATGGCACTTCATCCTGGTGCGCACGCTGCCAGGCGCCGACAAGGGCCGCATTTCCGCGGGCCTCCACAAGGAGCTCACCGCCGCGGGCATGGCCGTTCAGGTCAGGGATTGGAGAGGAACGGCGGGTGCGGTGGCATTATACGTCTACCTGATGCAGTTCGTGCTGTTCATCGGGCTGTTCATGGTGGGGGGGATCGTCCTTATCCTCACGATCAACTCCCTTGTCATGTCGGTGTTCGAACGCACGGGAGAGATCGGCACGATGCGCGCCATAGGCGCGCCGCGGGGATTCATCCGCGGGCTTTTCGTGGTAGAGACGAGCGCCCTCACCGTAATCTCCGCTCTTGCCGGTGTCCTCCTGGGCATGATCCTGGTGATCATCGTTGACAAGGCCGGCCTGCAATTCAACAACCAGCTTCTCGTGCTCCTCTTTGGGGGCAACACCCTGCACCCCGATATCTCGGGAGGAAATATACTGGTCTCCATCATCGCCGCGGTGGTCCTGGGCACTCTTGCCTGGGTGTACCCCGTTCGGCTTGCACTCGGCATCCCCCCGGTACGGGCAATTCACGCACTATGAGGGCAGCGGTAACCCTGCAGATTGCCTTTCGCAACTTTACGCGGAACAGCCGGCGGTTCCTCCTTTTGGGGCTTGCCGTCACGGCCGGGTTCTTCTTTGTATGCACCGTCCAGAGTCTCGTGGCCGGTCTTTCCTACCAGATCAGCATCCGCGGCGCCCGTTATTATGGCGGACAGGTGATCATCGGCTGGGGCCAGAAGCCTCCCGCGGACTGGAGCATTGCGAAACAGGATGCCTTCATCATGGATGCCGTCTCCCGCGCACGGGTGCGCGCTTCAGCGGTCTCGCACCGGACTCTTTTCGGCGCGGACGGGCTTGTATTCTTCAACGGCGAATCGGTGAGGATCCGCCGCGTCATCGGAATGGACTGGACCGCCGAGGGGGGGAAGATCAAGGGGCTGCAGTTCATCTCAGGGAATCCCGATGAAATGCAGGGCACGGGCGGCGCCCTGATCTCTGAGGTCACGGCGCGCCGGCTGGGAGCACGCGTCGGTGACCTGCTTACCCTGCAGGTCAACCGGGAGGGCGGCGCCATCAACACGGTCCCGGTCATGGTCAAGGCGATCTTTCGCGAGGTGAGCATCTTCGGCTACTACACCGTCTACATGGACAGGAGAGAGCTGGACCAGGCCCTGGGGCTTGACCCGCATTACGCGGCCACGGTGGGGATATACCTCGAGGATTACAGGAACGCGGGGAAGGCGGCGGCGCGCATCACGCGTGCACTGGACGGCCAGTTTACGGCTGCACCTGTCGTGAGCTTCATGCCGGAAATCAGGACCATGCTCCTTGCGCTCACCCTGGTGAGCTACGGCGTCCTGGCGCTCCTCTCCGTGGTCATCGTCGTGGGAATTCTCAACCTGTACCGCGTAATCATCTACGAACGGACAAGAGAAATAGGTACAATGCGCGCCATTGGGGTCCAGAGGCCCCAGGTGCGCTCGATCATCCTCTTCGAGGCATTTTTCCTGTCACTCTGCAGCATTGTCACGGGTCTTATCCTCAGCGTCGTGATATTGTTTCTGCTGGGGCTGATCCAGTTCGGCGGCGCGGCCGGATTCGACATCTTTTTGGACCGCGGGCACCTGGGCTGGGTCCTCTACCCTGATAATGTCGCGGCAGATGCCATTCTGATCGTGCTGATAACCCTTCTGGGCGCACTCGGTCCCGCCCAGGCGGCGCAGTCAATTGCGCCCGTGGTTTCTCTTCGGGCCGAATGAGAAGGAGCTCTATGAGGTTTCTGCTGATTACGCTCGCCCTGGCGCTGGCGGGCCCCTCCGTGGTATCGCTTATGGCCGAGCAGGCCCCTGTGGATTTCGTGCACATTTTAAAGACAGCGGACTCTCTCGTTACGTTCCCGGATACGGATTTTTCCGCGCTCTACTCATTCGTCCAGGAGACCCCGGGCCAGGGATCGAGCTCCAAGCAGGCCATGGTTTTTCGCCGGGACAAGGACAACACGTATCTCATCGTTATCGTGAAGCCGGAGGAGGACAAAGGCAAAGGATACCTGAAGTCAGGGAATAACCTCTGGTACTACGATCCAGTCTCACGAAGATTCACCTTCACCAGTGCGAAGGATCGTTTTCAGAACATGAACGCGCGCAACTCGGACTTCACGCGCTCGAATCTCGCCGAAGATTACAAGGTGGTTGGATCAGGGCGGGCAAAGCTCGGAAAGTACGACTGCTGGCTGTTCGACATGGAGGCCACCAGTGACGACATCACCTTCCCGAAGATGAAGATCTGGATCAGCGATGACGGGCTTGTGCGAAAGACCGAGGATTTCAGCTATTCGGGCCAGCACGTGAGGACCGTTGCGTTTCCCCAGTACCAGCAGATCGGCTCCCGGTTCATCCCGCAGACGGTCGTCATCCTTGACGAGCTCCGCGGCGCGATGATCAACGGGGCGTTCGTGAAGGAGCGTACGACCTACACGATCGCGCGTCCGTCGCTGCAGCGCCTGCCCGATGCAACATTCACGAAGACATGGCTGGAGAAGCTCAGTGAATAGGCTTGCACGGACACTGCTGATCGTGATGCTCCTCTCCCTTCCGCTCATGGGGCTTTCTGCCCAGGCCGCGCAACCGCAGCCAAGCACTGATGACACCGATCTTGATAATCTCTTCAACGGAGGTCCGGAGGGAACGACGCCAGGCGGCACCGTGGCGCCGACGACAACGCCCTCCGTGCGGCCCGATGACATCCTGCGGGATGATAAAATGCACTTTTTCGGGTCAGTCGATGTCCTGGGCGATGTAGGTTTCGGCTGGTCCCAGTTCCCGCTCGGCCCCGATCTCGGGGGCGAAGGAGGAGGCACCATAACCACGCGGCTGGGCTTCGAGGTGCGGCCTGCAACGGAGCTTCGCGTTCGCGCCACGCTCAGCTACTACTTTCCAGGTCCTGGACCGCTGTTTTCAGAGATGATCGTCGACTACTCACTCCTGAACAGTGTTTTCTTCCGCGCTGGTGTATTCGACTACACATGGGGCAACTCCCAGTTTTTCCTTTTCGGAAACCTTCCGTCACGAAGTCTGCCGGGGTGGACGGGAACTCTCAATATTCCCTATTGGGAGCGTAACAACCTCATAACCAATACCCTTACTTCAACGGTCCCTGCCTCCCTCAAGGTGAGCATCCCGGTCGGGCTCGACTCTCTCACCCTGCTGGCGCGGCTGGATATGGCGAATTACAGCGGTACCGCGGGGGAAACGACCACGAATCCAAAAGACGGCGGGTACGGCATTCAGTGGGACATGGTGACCGGCCCCATCGAGTGGAGTGTTGCCGGGTTCTGGCAAAAATTGCTGACACCTCGCTCCCTGCTTGCAATGAAGACGAGCCTGCTCGGTTTCGACTTTTCCGCGGAAATGACCCTGGCATCTGAGTTTTCAAATGGTCAGTTCCAGACTGTCTACCCAACAGTCACGGCCGGGATTTCCCGCGAATGGACCGATGCGCATATCAAGCTGCTTGCCGAGTATGGGTACAACGGCGAGCGCGTTCCAGGAGTCTCACTGCTTCCCGATGAGTCAGGGCCCGGCGGGCACAATTCCGCGGCTGCGCTGCGCTTTGCCGAACTGGGACCCGGAGGACTGGCGCTCACGTTGCTCTGGCAGCACAACTGGTCGGACGGGTCAGGGCTTGTTGCGCCATTCATAGAATTATCTCCCGTACCGCTCACGACGATGCAGATCGGCGTGCCTCTGCTCTACGGGCCGGATAATGGCGAAGTGTTGAACAACCGCATTGTGCCCGGGAACAAGAGGTTTGAGCTCCTGATTCTTATCAAGGTAAGCGCAGGCTTCAATCAGTGAGAACACGCAGGAACGACATATGACGCTTTTCTCGACATGTGTCATCGTCGCCTCCAATCCGGCGCAGGCGCGGGAGTTTCGGGCGCTCCTGGACAGCCGGATCAAGGGAGGGCTCTATCCCCGGGAGATCGAGTTTCTCGTGCTTTCCGATCCGCAGACGGGAAGGGTCGGCTCGGGTGGAGGGACCCTGCTGGCGCTCATGACCGTCTTCGACCGCCTGGAACGCGGTGAGAGTATATTGATGATCCACGCGGGCGGCGAATCGCGGAGGATGCCGGCGTACGCCCCTGAAGGAAAGCTCTTCGCGCCCGTGCCGGCCGCGTCCTCCTCTCTCTTCCCCACGGTCATTCTCGATCTGCAGTTGTCCCTCTACCTTGCCTATCCGTGGAACCCGGGAGAGCTCGTGGTTGCCTCCGGCGACGTGGTCATAGATTTCGACACGGAGGCGCTCCCGAAAGACCGCGGGGACGTCTACGGCTTTGCCAAGGCAGACTCGTTCGATCTCGGGTCCCAGCACGGAGTTTTCAAATTCAACAAGAACAGGACGAGCGTCGTCGATTTCTACCAGAAGCAGACGGCGGATTTTCTTGAAAGGAATGCCGCGCTTGAAGGCTCCCGCTCGTGCGCGCTCGATCTTGGCATTATTGGCTTCTCTCGCGCCGGATTATCAGCCTTTCGGAGGTTCGCGGAATCCCCGGGCAGCAATGGGGGAACCCTCCTTGAGAGCGTGAAAGCCGGGCGTCTTCGCTTCGATCTGTATCTGGAGGTTCTTACCGCGTGCCTGGCCGGGATTTCATATGAGCACTATCGCGGAAAGATTGCCGCCCAGTCGAAGCTCTCCCCGGATGCGATGTGCGCTCTTCACGAGGCGTTTCAGGCAATAAACCTGACGGGATTCGTTACAAAGAGAACCCGCTTCCTTCACTTCGGCTCACTTGCCGAGTACCCCGAGTCCTGCGCCCAAATGGCTTCAAGCGATATGATGCCATTCTACGTTCACGAGGAAGCGGAATTCCGCCCTTCGCAGACGGGAAGGGTCATGACAATGAACAGCAGGGAAGCCGAATGTCGCGCGCTTGAAAATGCGAAAATGATCCTCGTTGAAGGCTGCGATCGGGTGTCCCTTGCCAATGCCCGGGGAGGCAATCTTTTTATCGGGCTGGCAAATCGCAGCCTTGAATACACAATACCGGCGGGAGTCTGCCTCGATGAGCGTCATGTTGCGGGCGGCAGTGTTGTGGCCGTGTATGGCGTCGAGGACACATGGAGTCCCTCTTCATCACCCTCGAAACTTCTCTATCTGGGAATCCCGTTGACGCAATGGCTGGTGGAACGCGGCCTGGCGGAAATGGATCTATTCGATGGACCGATCTTCGATCTCTACGATGCACGGCTTTTCCCCGTAAACACCGGGGACTCTTTCTTCGAGGGATATTGGAACGCAGCAGCCGCCGATGATCGGTGGCGGACGACGTTCAGCTCCTCGAAACGATTCACCCTTCGCGAATTGATTGCCGTGGACAGCGCGGAGGCCAGAGAGACGCGGAGGCGTCAGATCCGCGGCAGTTCATTGCGGCAGGAAATCCTGGGGGGCAGGGGATGGCTTTCTCTCTCCGAGAATGAGTTTGCCATACTGTTTGCGCCCTCGGACGCCGCTGCGCTGCTCGCCCTCTATGAGAATGCTGACGACGATCTGCTGAGGATCTACCGGCACAAGCTCCTGGGGCGCGTGCATCCGGATGCACTGAAAGGCGATTCGATCTCCGCCCTCAAAGTCAGCTTTATCTCTGGTGATTCGCTGAAGAGGCATCTGGCGCGCGGCGTCAAGCATGATCAGATAGTGTGGGCGCGGGCGCCTGTTCGCATAGACGTTGCCGGTGGCTGGACCGACACACCGCCGTACACGCTGCGTGAAGGCGGGGAGGTGGTCAATGTTGCGGTGAACTTGAATGACCAGCCCCCGATCCAGGTCTTCTGCAGGCCGACCGACGAACGCCGCATCCGGATAAACTCCATCGACCTCGGCACCCGTGAGACGATCGAGACATTCGAGGGTCTCGAAGATTACAACAATCCGAGCTCTCCCTTCGCCCTGCCCAAAGCGGCGCTGTGCCTGCTGGGCTTGACGCGGGAAGGCAGCGGCTTGGACTCGTTACCGCAGGCCCTGGCGGGCATCGGGTGCGGCCTGGAAATCTCCCTCCTCAGCGCGGTCCCCAAGGGATCAGGGCTCGGGACATCCTCCGTGCTTGCGGCGACAATTCTCGCGGGCCTGCAGCGCTTCTTTGGTCTGCCGCTGGACATGCCTGAGCTGTTCCGCCAGGTTCTGCAGATCGAGCAGATGCTGACCACCGGCGGAGGATGGCAGGACCAGATTGGCGGCGTGGCGGGGGGCGTAAAGTACATCGTGAGCAGGCCGGGGATCCGGCCGGATCCGGTGATCTACCAGCTTGATCCTTTTCTCTTTCAGGACCCGTCACAAAGTGCCCTGTTTACACTCTTCTACACGGGTATTACACGGCTGGCGAAAAATATCCTGCAAGAGGTCGTGGACCACGTGAACACCATGGAGCCGGCGTACCTGTTCACGCTGCGTGCGCTGAAAATGCTCGCCCGACGGGCCCGAGAGGCGGTATCCCTTCGCGATGGAGCGGACCTTGCCCTCGTGCTCAAGGCATCCTGGGAAGCGAACAAGCGCATGCACGAGAGCACGACAAACGATGAGGTGGAGGCGCTTCTCGCACAGGTGGCTGGCCTTTACAGCGGGATGAAACTGCTGGGCGCGGGAGGCGGAGGTTTTGCCGTATTCATGTCAGATACAAGAGAGCAGGCTGACAGGCTCCGCGCGGCATTAGCCCGGCTTGAAAATGACAGGGCCAGGATGGTCTCGATGAGCCTGAATACGGCCGGGCTACAGGTCAGCGTGTCGTGAACGGTACCAGTCCACGGTTTTTCTGAGGCCTTCGGAGAAATCGGTGGACGCGGAAAACCCGAATCTGCTGGCCCTGCTGGTATCAAGGCACCTCCGCGGCTGACCATCGGGTTTCGACGAATCCCATCGAATATTTCCGTGATAACCGCATGCACCAGCAATAATCCGTCCAAGCTCGCTGATGGGCATCTCTTTTCCTGACCCCAGGTTCACTGGTTCCGCGGAGTCGTAGTTCTCAGCGGCCAGCAGGATTCCCTCAGCACAATCCTCCACATAGAGGAATTCGCGGCTCGGTGATCCGGACCCCCAGTAGACGATCTCTGGCGCATGCTCTCTCTTCGCCTCCACGCATCTGCGAATCATTGCCGGAATCACGTGCGAGTCTTCGGGATCGAAATTGTCTCCCGGCCCGTAAAGATTCGTCGGCAGAAGGTATATGGCGTTGAAACCGTACTGGGCCCGATATGCTTGGGCCTGCACGAGAAGTGCCTTCTTCGCAATTCCGTAGGGCGCATTGGTTCCTTCGGGGTATCCTTCCCACAGGGACTCCTCTTTGAAGGGCACGGGAACAACCCTGGGATACGCGCAGACGGTGCCAACCTGCACGAACTTCGATACTCCCGCCTGTCGTGCCGCCTCCATGAGCTGCACTCCCATGTGCAGGTTTTCGTAAAAAATCAGTCCAGGGTTCTTCTTGTTGAACCCGATCCCTCCGACACGCGCCGCCAGGTGGATGACCATATCCACTCCCGCCACGGCACGAACACAATTCTCCCACATCTTCAGGTCCAACTCTCCGTGACTCGGCACCTTCAGGTCTGAGTCGGCCAGGCCGCGTCTGCGCATGGCGTTGACCAGGTGGCTCCCCAGGAACCCATGCCCGCCCGTTACAAGGATTCTCTTCCCTTTCAACTGCATTTCACCACTTCCTCAGCCAATCGTAGCCCTTCTCTTTCAGCACCTTCGCACCTTCTCCCGGCGGCTCAAGCCCCTCGGATTTCAAGTCCGCATCCATCATGATCCTGACCAGCTCGTGAAAGGTGACCCGCGGCTTCCACCCTGTTGCCCGGCACGCCTTCGAGGAGTCGGCCAGCAGGACATCGACCTCAGTCGGCCGAAAATATCTTGGATCGATCGTGACAAAGCGCTCCGCGTCAAGACCGGCATAGGCGCAGGCTTCCTGCAGGAACTCCTGCACCGTGTGTGTCTCACCTGTTCCGATCACGAAATCATCGGCGTGCTCCTGCTGGAGAATCCTCCACATCGCCTCGACGTAGTCGGGCGCAAATCCCCAATCGCGTTGTGCGGCAAGGTTGCCCAGGAACAGGGATTTCTCCTTGCCGGCCTTGATGCGCGCAATGGCTTTCGTTATTTTGCGCGTCACGAATGTTTCTCCCCTGCGGGGGCTTTCGTGGTTGAAGAGGATGCCATTGCTTGCGTACATGCCGTATGCTTCACGACAATTCACCGTCATCCAGAACGCGTAGATCTTGGCCGCGGCGTACGGGCTGCGAGGGCGAAAGGGGGTAGCCTCTGACTGCGGGGGGGTGGCGGAGCCGAACATCTCGCTGCTGGAGGCCTGGTAGAACCTGGTTGTGATGCCGCTCTTGTGGATGGCGTCCAGCATTCGGGTCACACCCAGGCCTGTCACATCTCCCGTATATTCTGGAATGTCGAAGCTCACCCGAACATGGCTCTGCGCTCCCAGGTGATAGATTTCATCCGGCTTTATGTTGTAGAGGATATTCGTGATCTGCCCTCCGTCGGAGAGATCACCGTAGTGGAGAAAGAGCCGGGTCTGCCTGTCATGCGGGTCAGTGTAGAGATGGTCTATCCTCTGGGTGTTGAACGTGCTGGCACGCCGAATGATGCCATGGACCTCGTAGCCCTTTGAAAGGAGCAACTCGGCCAGGTAAGACCCGTCCTGGCCGGTGATGCCGGTAATCAGCGCTCTCTTCATTCATACTCCCTTTTATTCTTCTTTCATAACAGATGTTCGTCGATTGAACAAGTGCATACGGCCATTGCGGTCCGCCGGTGAAGAGGATAATCTGAAGGATATTGAGAAAGGAGATGCAAAATGAAACGTGCCTTTCTGGTTGGCATCAACGACTACCCCGGAACCCAGAATGATCTCCAGGGGTGCGTCAACGACATCACGAATCTCTACGATGTGCTGGTGAAATACTTCGGCTATGCCACGACAGACATCCGGATGCTGTCTGACAAGAGGGCCACGAAAAGGGCCATCCTTGAGGGCCTGAAGGTGCTGCTCGCAGGAGCGGCAGCGGGATACACCTTGGTTTTCCATTACTCGGGCCATGGATCGCAGGTCAGGGATACGGAGGGTGACGAGCTTGCGGATGGCCTGGATGAGATCATCTGTCCCTGGGATTTCGACTGGGAAGGATCGTTCATCAAGGACGATGACTTTGCCGAGATATTCTCCGGTCTGAAGAAGGGGGTCTCTCTCGAGGTCATCCTCGATTCCTGCCACTCGGGAACGGGGACCCGGGAGATGATACTGGACAGGAAGAGTTTCGCGTGCGGGCAGCCCATGCCACTTGATGAAAAGTCACTCTGGTCGAGCAGCCACTGCATTCGCCCACGTTATCTTGCGCCTCCCGCTGACATCTCATTACGGGCAGACGAGGTCTACGGCAGCCCGCTGAAGGTGAAGAAACTGGGTGAAGGGGAGGCCCTCAACCACATCCTATGGGCAGCATGCCGCTCCAACCAGTATTCGGCGGACGCTGACGTTGGTGGAAAGCCCGGCGGAGCATTTACCTACTTCTTCTGCAAGCACATCCGCGATAATGCGGGCAAGGTTGCCAGGGCAGAGCTGCTCAAGCTGGTGCGGGCTTCCCTGAAGCATGAAGGCTTTTCCCAGGTCCCCCAGCTGGAAGGTCCTGAAGAGAATAAAAAGCTCCCTGTCTTTAGCTGAGATCCTGTCCCCGTTCATTTGCCTGGTAGCTGAGTG
>JBEKVA010000073.1:0-13897 GCA_049514475.1 Spirochaetia bacterium | reverse complement strand
TAGGAGAGGGTGTGCGGGGTCGCTCCGTAAAACTTCAGCCAGGGTTTTTTTTCATACATGGCGGCTATTCCTTCAGCATGAGCTCGGCTCGAAGGTCGGCGCTCAGCTCCGGTGGCTTTTCCAGCTGCTCGGGGTTCTCCACGAAGGTGCGGAACATGTCAATGGCGCGGCCGCAGTAGATGCCGTCCACGATGCGATCGTCGTAGGTGAATGTGACCTTCACCCTGTCCCGCAGCTCCACGGCCCCCGCCTCCGAGGTGATGCATTCCCTGCGGATCTTCCCGAGTGCGATGAAGAAGCCGCAGGTGCCGATGTTGAAGTTGTGGTGAAACGGCGCGTCGATCCCGACGCTGCCCACGTTGGTGAAAAAGATGCTCGCCCAGAAAGGCATGGAGGCGATGAAAGACTCGCTCAGCATGTTGTGGTAGTCCATGTACCGTATGGCGGCGATGACAAGGCGGATCACCCAGCGCGGCAGCTTTACAAGAAACGCGTTCAGGCTGTCGCTTTCGTTGCCGGGGCCGCTCTTGCCGCGGTTGATGAAGCCGCTGACCTTTGCCGGCAGCGTGGTGAGGGTTTCATCGGGTGAAAAGGGGATGGTGATGTTGATCTCCGCCCCCTGGTCGCTCAGGTCCTTTTTGGCAACGAAATTGAAGATGATCCTGTTCCGCTGGTAATAATTGTATCCAGAGACGAACCGGTTGAGCTTCGGCCGCAAGGCGAGGGTCCGCGCCGCCGCGCAGAGGAACACCTGGAAGAATGTCAGCTTCTTCGGCCCACCCTCGGTGCCCTGGTTCTTCTCCTTCACGTAGCGCAACGCGTGGGTGATGTCGAAGTCCTGCTCGAAGAAGATCGTGGAATCGGTCCTGCTTCCCATCAGGTAGGGCAGCAGCCGCGTAAAATGCGGGAGTCCGGGTACGAGGGTTCCATCGGGCCGGGTCTTTTTCAGCATGGCTGCAGTATACACCGATTTCCAAATCCGGGTGTTTCATTTTTTCATGCGAGCAGCACGGGGGCAAGCAGCACGGCGGCGATGGTGACCAGCGCGCAGCTTGCGAGGTTCACCACGTCGTTGTTCACGAAGCGCAAGCCGCGCGCCAGCCTGTTGGGAGTGCCATCTTCGCCGCGGCTGCGCTCCGTCAGGAGCAGGCTGCCGGCTGTCTTTCCGAAAGCCCCGCCGAGCGCCTGGTACTGCGCCTGGAGGGTGGCGCCGAGCAGGCTGTCCACCAGCGCACCCAGGACGCCTGCCGCGGTGACGAACAGCGCCAGGCGCACGAAGCTGCCCGGGAAAATGCCGAGGGGGAGGTTCACCGCAGCGAATATCAGCGAGATGAAAAGCGCCCCACCGAGTGAGGCAAGGGTGCCCAGAAGGCTCACGCCTCCCGAGACTCCCCGCCGCACCGGGCGAAAGCCCAGCAGCGATACGGGCTCCGCGCGGGAAAGCACGCCGATCTCTCCTGCCCAGGTATCGGCGTTCGACGAGGCAAATGACACGGCGAAACCCGCCGCCCACGCGGGGTCCCCCGTGAGACGGAAAAGCACGGCCGCCAACATGCCCATGCCGCCGTTGGCCAGCACCTGGACCATGTCCCGCCGTCCCCCCTTCTGGTGGATTTCTTTCAGACCTGTCTTTGCGCTCCTGCCGACAGAGCCCAGGCCGGTGGAGGAAATGAAAAAAGCCATGAGGATGATCCAGAAAAGGGGTCCGCCGCAGGCGAAGATGAGCGTTCCCACCACCGTTCCCACGGCGGCGCCCCCCGCATCGAGGGAGCCGCGCCAGAAGACGAGCGCCGAGGCGCCGGCGTTGAGAAGGAAGCCGATGGCAAGGAGAAGAAAGAAGCTCATGCGAATACGGCGGCGTACAGTGCCGCGGTCAGAAGCGGCACCGTGATGTTGTCGATGCCCAGCGGCGTGAGAAGCTCGACAACGGTGGCTGCCGCCGCGGTGGCGGCGGAGACCCCGACGGCCGGCAGCAGGGCGGCGAAGCGCCTGTTGAAGACCAGCGTGAACACGAGGGTGACCAGGAAGGAAGCGGCGAACATGACGATGGTGCCTGCCGCGCTTTTCCTGCCGCCCCAGATGCGGGCACCCTTTGCCCCGTTGTTTTCCCCGATGAGCGCGGCAAGCCCGTCGCCCCATCCGAGGACCAGGATGGCAAGCCCCCCGACCCATAGGGGCATCACGCCCCGCCAGCACAGGTTCACCAGCACCAGCAGGGAGACGGGGAAATACACGGTGCCCCAGTTGCGCGCGTCAGCACCCTGGTCCATGGCCGGCAGGAGCTTCCGGCGAATCGCCAGCGCGTTGATGATGATGAAGCTGAGCGGGCCCACAGAGGCGACCCAGGGGTCGTCCATGAGCGCCATGGCGATCAGCCACCAGTGGGCCACGCCGATGTGGATCACCTTGCGCGTTGCCGAGGCGGCAAGGACATTCTTCCGCATGAGGAGGGTGGCGACGCCGATGAACCCGAACACGAACAGGTAGGACACGACGATCCCGATCCCGTCCCTCAAGGTGCCTGACATGGGGCGACTATAGCGAAAGGGAGAGGGGGCGGCTACCGCCGAGCCGAACGGGGACACGGCGGCTGCCTGCCGCGGGCCCGCGGCCACTGCTCAGGAAGTGATGGAGAGCACCATTCCCTGGATGAAGAACCGGCGCAGGAATATGAACAGAAGTATCGTCGGGATCGAGGTGAAGATGACCGCGGTCATGATCCACGGCAGGTTGCCCCCGCCGTATCCCGTCATCGTGGCCACGGCCACCATGATGGGCCGCACGTTCTGCGTGCGGGAGAGGACCATGCCGAAGAGCAGGTCGTTCCAGATCCAGGTGGCCTGGAAGAGGGCGACGACGGCCGTCGGCGGAAGGGACTGGGGAAGGAAGACCGAGATGAAGGAGCGCATCGGGCCGCACCCGTCGAGCTTTGCCGCCTCCTCGATCTCTCGCGGGATGGTGGTATAGAAGCCGCGGTAGACGAAAAGGCTGAAGGGGATGCAGATGGCGGAGTAGATGAGCACCATGCCGGTGCGCGTATCGTACAGGCCGAGGGTGTTGAATACCCGGTAGACGGGAATGAGGTACATCTGGAAGGGGAACAGGGTGCCGCTGTAGATGATGAGGAACAGGAGGAAGTTGAACTTCGGCCGCAGCCGCACGATGCTGAACCCCGCCATGGAGGAGGCGATGATGACCACCACGGTGCCGCACACGGCGTAGATGAGGGAATTGAAGAAGTGCGCGGAGAGCCGGTACTGGTCGATGGTGACCTTCAGGTTCTGGAAGAGCCAGAACCTGGTGGGCAGCTGCCAGAAGGTCTGGGAGACGAAATCCGGGGAGCTCTTGAAGGACACCAGGAACGAGGTCCACACCGGCAGGATCCACATGAGGGTCAGCACGACGAGGATCACGTAGAGGGGGATTTTCCGCGCGCTGAACTTCATTGCTCTCATCCCGTGCTCAATAGTACAGCATGTCGCGCTTGGTCATGCGCCGGATGTACGCCGCCGAGATCACGATGACGATCAGGGAGAGCACCACCGAGATGGCAGCGCCGTAGCCCATGTGGAACAGGGTGAATGTCTCCCGGAACATCGAGACGGCCAGAGTCTCCGAGGAGGAGTAGGGGCCCCCGCGCGTCATGACATAGATGATGTCGAAGACCTTGAAGGAGTTCACCATGGCCATGGTGATGACCACCGTGGTGATGGGCCGCAGCATGGGGAACTTCACGTGGCGGAATGTCTGCCATTTGTTGGCACCGTCGATCAGGCACGCCTCGATGGGCTCCTTGGGGATGGTGCCCAGCCCCATGAGGAACATGACCATGTTGGTTCCCAGCTGCTGCCACGTCCAGGCAAAGAGCATGGCGAAAGTGTTCAGCGGGACATCGGTGAGCCACGAGGGCTTCAGCGGAAGGCCGACCAGGGCGAAGATGCCGTTCAGCACGCCCAGCTCCTTGCTGAACATGTAGGTCCAGATGACGCCGGTTGCAACGAAGGAGATTGTCAGCGGGATGAAGAAGATGGACTTGAAAAAGGCATCCCCGCGCACGCCGGTGACGAACACCGCCACCAGGAGGCCGCCCATGGCGGGAAACACCAGCGTGAAGGCGACCCATATGACGGTGTTCACCATGGATTCGCCGATCACCCGGTCGGTGAACAGGGTGATGTAATTCTTCACCCCGTTCCACACGGGAGCGCTCAGGCCGTCCCACGTGAAGAAGCTGTAGTACACGTTCTGCAGCATGGGCACGACCAGGAGGACCACCACGAGAACGAACGCGGGGAGGATGAACAGATAGCTCGCGAGCTTTTCCCTGGATTTCAGGACAGCCTCCCGGTCGAGAATGCAGGGCGCCGCGAGGCGGCGCCCTGGTGACTATAACGACAGACGGGAATCTTTTCTACTTCTTTGCCGTGGCCCAGTAGTCATCGGCGATCTTGTCCAGGTCAGCGAGCACCGTGTCCACCGTGTTCGGCTTCAGGATGAACTCGGCAAACTTGTCCACGGCCTTCTCGCAGATGGCGGTGGGAGTGGCCTCCCAGTAGCGGTTGAGCACACGGTAGTTCCCATCCACGATGGTCTTCTTCAGATCCACCTTTACCTGGGGCAGGAAGCTCGTGTCAGCCTTGGTGTTCGGGGGGAACTGGCCGGTCTGCTTGGCATAGTCGGCGTTTCCCTCGGGGCCCATCCACCAGTCGGCGACTTTCAAGGCAGCCGCGCGATTGGGTGCCTTGGCGGAAATGAGGATCGGGCTGGCTTCGAGGATGACCACCTTGCCCGCGTCCGGGTTGTGGGGAGGCATGATGAACACGCCCGGCTTGTCCGCCGGAACGCCGCCGCCGGTGAGAACGGTGTAGTACCAGGAGCCGCAGGGAACCATGGCCACCTGGCCGGCGTTGAACAGCCGGGGCACGTCGGAGAACAGGTCGGTGGACGGGTCGGTGAAATAGCCCTTGGAAATGAGGTCAGCCCAGACGCCGAATGCCTTCTTCACGCGCGGGTCGCTGTATTTCGCCCTGCCCTCGCAGAGATCGACGTACAGCTGCGGGTCCTCGCGGGCCACCATCTCCTCGAACATGATGAATGTCGGCCACCGGCCCTGCACCGTCTGTGCCATTGGGGTGACCTTGTTCTTCTTCAGCGTGGCGCACACCTGCATGAACTCGTCCCAGGTGGTGGGCACCTTCAGCTTGTACTTCGCGAAGACGTCCTTGTTGTACCAGACGCCCCAGTATTCCACCACGTAGCAGAACCCGTACACCTTGCCGTTGAACGTGAACGCGTCCCGCACGCCCTGGGGGTACTCGTCCTTGTGCTTGTCCCACAGCGAGGTGGTATCCGCCACCAGGCCCTGGTCGATGAGGTCTTTCATGCGGTACGTGGACCACCAGGTGAACAGGTCGGGCGCCTTGTTGGTGGGAAGCGCGGCGCGGACCGCCGCGATGAACGTATTGGTATCGGGATAGGGAGTCGGGGTGAATCCGACGCCGATGGCCGCCTTGGCATCGACGCCCACTTTCTCATAGAAGGGCTGGTAGTTGGGGTTGCCGCCCTTGTCGTGCATCATGATCAGGTTCGCCGCGGCCTTTGGGCCGCAGGCGACGAGCGCAAAAGCGCTCGCTGCCACGATCAGCAGAAGAGCGATGCCTTTCCAGTTCCTCATAGAAGCCTCCTGAGTGTGAAATATCTCCCGGGCCGTTGGATTTTCATGCCCCTTTTATCATATTTTTACCCAAAGCAAATTGTGATGTCAAGTTTGTCCACGGCGGCGATCTTCTTTAACACAGCAGCCCCGCCGTCATGAATCCCTTGATTTCCCAGGTTTTTCCCCATAGTGCGGCGCCAGGATTGCTTGACAGCCCCCCGCGGCCTTTGATAAAATATGATAAAACTTTAGCAGAAAGCGGGTGCAATGGCTGTCACCAGGCTCCAGGATGTCGCCGGGAAGGCGGGAGTTTCCCTTGCCACCGCATCCCTCGCCCTCGCGGGCAAGGGGCGGATCTCGGCAGCGGTGCGTCTCCGCGTGCAGGAGGCGGCAGGTGCGCTGGGCTACCGGGTGAAGCCGGTCCCGCAGGCGCGTGCGGACGGGGGCGGTGCCCGCGTCGGCATCCTTCACGCGGACGATCGCGACTACGAATGGAACTTCATCAGACCCACCATGATGGAGCTGGAACACGCCATGCACCAGAGGGAATACGCTCCCGTGACCATCCCCGTGAGCGCCAAGACGAGCGGCGAGCACCTGGCGAAGCTGGTGGCGGCGGCCGGGGTCAGCGCCGTCTTCGCGCTGCACTTCGCACATGAAAAGGTGTTCCACCAGCTGGAGGCGCACGGGGTGCCGGTGGTGGTGATCAACAACAGCCAGTTCCAGGACCGGTTCTTCTCCGTCTGCGTGGATGATTTCCAGGGGGCCTGCGAGGGGGCCCTCGCGCTGATCTCCCGGGGCCATCGCTCGATTGCATTCGTGGAGTACGAGCGGCCGGAAAAGCCGGTCGTGGTGGCAGACCGGTACATCGGGTTCCGCAAGGCGCTGGATGAGAACTGCGTTCCCTTCTCCCCCGAGCAGCGCATCACCGTGCCATTCATGGACGAACGGCGGCTGGAGAAGAAGCTGGAAGCGCTGTTCCTGCGCTCTCACCGGCCGACGGCGATCTTCGCCCATGATGATTACCTGGGCCTGTTCGTGATCGCGGCCCTCGGGAAGCTCGGTCTTGCGGTCCCCGACGACGTGTCCCTGGTGGCGCCCGGTGACGTCCTCGACTACAGCCTTCCCCTGATGCCGCAGATAACCACCATGAGGATCAACACGATGCTCCTGGGCAGGATAGCGGCGAATCTCATGTTCGAGCGGATGAAGAACGGCCACGAGGAAGTCCACGTGCTGAAAGTCAAGGAGCAGCTTGTGATGAGAGAGTCGTGCAGGAAACTCCAGGAGGGAAAGCCATGACATCACGGGAGAGGGTGCTGCGGGCATTCGAGCACAAGGAGCCCGACGCGGTGCCCATAGATTTTTCCGGTCACAGGTCATCCGGCATTGCGGCCCTCGGCTACCCGGGTCTCCGCCGGCGCCTGGGCCTGGCGGCGCGCCCCGTGCGGGTCTACGACCCCATCCAGCAGCTCGCCGTGGTGGACGAGGATGTCCTGGCGCGGTTCAAGGTGGACACGGTGGAGATGGGCCGGGGTTTCAGCCTGCAGGATGCCGACTGGAGGCAGTGGACCCTGCCGGACGGCACCTCCTGCCAGATGCCGGCCTGGGTGACGCTGGAAAGACAGCCGGGCCAGTGGGTGATGAAATCGAAGGCAGGCACCGTGCTGGGCCGCATGCCCGACGGCGCTCTGTATTTCGAGCAGGCGTCGTTTCCCTTCGTCGAGGCCGATGACATCGCGGGGCTCGCCGGCGCCTACGAGGAGTGCATGTGGACCTCCTCGGCCGCCGCGGCGCCCCCGGGGCCGCTGGCCGCCGGCGAGGCGGGCGCGCGCGTGCTCCGCGCGGGAGCGGTGAAGCTGCGGGCCGGCACCGAGCGCGCCATCATCGGCCTGTTCGGCGGCAACCTGCTTGAAGCCGGACAGTTCATGTACCGCAACGACA
The DNA here is from genome assembly GCA_049514475.1 of Spirochaetia bacterium. GTDB lineage: Bacteria > Spirochaetota > Spirochaetia > SZUA-6 > Fen-1364 > Fen-1364. The sequence goes on along the minus strand of JBEKVA010000073.1, from coordinate 6,297 downwards.
ACTTCTTCATGCTCCTGGCCGCGGAGCCCGCGCGCGCGGAGGCCTTCATGGACGCCGCCGTGGCGATGTACCTGGAAAGCCTTGAGCGCTTCCTCGCTGCCGTCGGGGACTCGATCGACATCATCGTCTTCGGCGATGACCTGGGCATGCAGACCGGGCCGCAGATTTCCCCCGAGATGTACCGCCGCCTGTTCAAGCCGCGGCACCGCACGCTGTGGCAGGCCGCCAAGAGGCTCGCCCCGGCAGGCCGCGGGGGAGACCCGTTGCGGCCCCCCGTGCGCGTGATGCTGCACTCGTGCGGAAGCATCAGGAGCCTGCTGCCCGACCTGATTGAGGCCGGGCTGGACGCGGTCAACCCGGTGCAGATCTCCACTTCCGGCATGGAGGCCGAAGGCCTGAAGCGCGATTTCGGCAAGGACGTCCTTCTGTGGGGCGGCGGATGCGACACGCAGATGGTCCTGCGCACCGGCTCCCCGAAGGAGATCCGCGAGCACGTGAAGAGACAGGTGGGAGTGCTGGCCCCCGGGGGCGGCTTCGTCTTCCAGCAGGTGCACAACATCCTGGCGGGCGTGCCCCCCGAGAACATCGTGGCGATGTTCGACGCGGTGCGGGGCTGACAGGCGGTGAGCGCGGGGGAGCGCGGCCGGGCTGGCCGCGCCACAAGGTAGCGAGAGCGCGGCCGGGCCGCCGACACCGGGCCGCCGCCCCGTTTCCCCGTCGGCTCCCCCCGTGCTATCCTTCCCACGACCATGGCAACAACACGCGAGCAGATCACGCACGCACGTCGCATCGTCATCAAGGTGGGCACGCGCGTTGCCACCGAGGGCGACAATGCGTTTTCCGCCGGGGTCATCGGGTCCCTGGTGCGGCAGGTGTCAGCCCGTTCACGCGCGCCGCGCGCCGCCGAGGCGCCGGGTCGGCCGGAGAGCGGCTGCTCCTTCATCATCGTGAGCTCGGGGGCCATCGCGCTGGGCCTCAACCGCATGGGCATGACCGACAGGCCCAAGGAGCTGAGTTTCCTGCAGGCGGCCGCCGCCATGGGGCAGAGCCGGCTGATGCACGCCTACGAGCGGGAGTTCGAGGCGGCGCAGCGGGAAACGGCGCAGATCCTGCTCACCTACGAGGACATCAGGAGCCGGGCGCGCTACCTGAACATCCGCAACACCATCTTCACCCTCTGGTCATTCGGCGTGGTGCCCATCGTCAATGAGAACGACACCGTCTCCTTCGCCGAGATCCGCTTCGGTGACAACGACATCATCTCGGCCCATCTTGCCAACATGCTGGACGCGGACCTGCTGGTGATGCTCACCGACACCGACGGCGTGTACGACATGAACCCCAAGCTGCACGCTGACGCGCAGCCGCTGCGGACCGTGGAGAAGGTCACCGACGCGGTCCTCGCGGGGGCCGCCGGCAAGGGGTCCGATTTTTCCACCGGCGGTATGGAGAGCAAGATCAGGGCAGCCGACATTGCCACGCGCGGCGGCGTCGGGGTGGTCATTGCGCGCGGGGACGGGCTGGACCTCGGCGGCATCCTTTCCGGCGCGGAGATCGGCACCTGGTTCGTGCCCGCGAAACGGCGCATGCGGGGCCGCAAGAAATGGATGGCGTTCAATCCCCAGACCGAGGGGGCAATCGTGGTTGACGGCGGCGCCGAGAAGGCTATCCTCAGCCAGGGACGCTCGCTCCTGCCGGCCGGCGTGAAGGGCATCCGCGGCGCCTTTGCCATGGGAAGCGTCATCTCCATCATCGACGAGCAGGGCAGGGAGGTGGCGCGCGGGCTTTCCAACTTTTCAAGCGAGGAGCTGGAGAAGATCCGCGGGCTGAACACGAAGAGGATCCCCGAGGTGCTGGGCGCCGAGGCGGCTTTCGAGGAGGTCGTGCATCGCGACAACCTCGTGATTGTCGATGCGAAGGAATGATATGAGCGAGCTGCAACAGTACATCGAGACACTTGCCCGGGCGGCGAAGAAGGCATCCGCGCGGCTGCGCACCCTGAGCGCGGAGGCCAAGAACGCGGCCCTTGCCTCCATGGCGGCCTCCGTGGACTCCACGCGGGCGCAGATCCTGAAGGCGAACGCGGCCGACCTGGAACGGGGGAAGAAGGCGGGGCTCTCCCCCGCGCTCCTGGACCGGCTGGCCCTCACCGACAAGCGCATCGACGGAATGATTTCTTCCTTGAAAGAGATCGCCGCCTTCCCCGACCCTGTGGGGGAGCTGGTCGGCATGCGCAGGCCCGAGGGCTTCGTGCTCGAGCAGGTGCGCACGCCCATCGGGGTCATCGTGATGATCTACGAGTCCCGGCCGAACGTGACCCTGGACGCGGCGGCGCTGTGCCTGAAGTCAGGCAACGCGGTGATCCTGCGCGGGGGAAGCGAGGCGGGGCTGTCCAGCGCCGCCCTTGTCGCCTCCGTCAGGGCAGGCCTTTCCGCGGCGGGAGTGGACGGGGATGCCGTGCAGTATGTCGAGCGCACCGAGTACGAGGCCATCGACCTGCTGGTGACGCAGGCCGGCCTCGTGGACCTGGTGATCCCGCGGGGGGGCGAGGCGCTCATCCGCCGTGTCGTGGAGAAGGCCAGCGTTCCGGTGATCAAGCATTACAAGGGTGTCTGCCATATCTACGTGGATGAGACGGCTGACATGGCGATGGCCGCCGACGTCGTTGCCAATTCCAAGGTGCAGCGCCCCGGCACCTGCAACGCGCTGGAGAAGCTCCTGGTGCACCAGGCGGTGGCCGCGCGGTTCCTTCCGATGGTGCATGCGAAGATGCCGGGGGTGGAGCTGCGGGGAGACGAGCGCAGCCGCGCGATCCTTCCCGGCATGAAGCCCGCAACGGAAGAGGATTGGTACGCCGAGTACCTCGACCTGACCCTGACCGTGAAAGTGGTCGGGGACCTGGAGGAGGCGGCGGCGCACATAGAGAAGTACGGCTCCAGCCACACCGACGGGATCATCTCCAGCGATGCGCGCCACATAGAGCGCTTCGTGGCGATGGTGGATTCATCGGTGGTCACCGTGAACGCCTCCACCCGTCTGAACGACGGGGGCATCTTCGGGCTGGGAGCCGAGATCGGCATCAGCACCGACAAGCTGCACGCCCGCGGCCCCATGGGCCTGCGGGAGCTGACCACCTACAAGTGGGTCCTCCGGGGCAACGGAGACCTCAGGAAGTAAGGCCCGGCCTTCCCCGCGACACCCGCGTCCCCGGCGCTGACACCCTTCCCCGTTTGTCCCCTGGCACGATTGTCGCTATTTTTGTGCCATGAAGTCGAGCGGATCCCCATGACAGTGACGAGGAAGGCGCGCCTTGGGGCCCAGGCGGCGGGGCGCAACGGCGGCCCAAAGAAGCAAAAACGCGCCCGCATGGTCGCGTTCCTGGTGACAGCCGTTGTCGCGGTGATCGCCGTCGTCGTGGGGCTGGTGATCGCATTCACCACGAGTCGGCCCCCGGCAGATGCCTCTCCGACCCTGGCCGATGCAGGCTCGGCCGCGCCTGATTCCGCCCTCGCGGCTGCCGCCAATGCCGTGGGCTTTCACCGGACCAGCGGGGAGCACGTCGGAATTGTCGAGAACCTTTCGGCGGACACACCGCTGCTGGCCCCTGCGGCGAGCCTGCTTCCCGTTGGCCGGACGGCACCTGACTTCATGCTGCGTACGCCGCAGGGAAAGCAGGTTCGGCTCTCCGACTATGCCGGAAAAATCGTGTTCCTGGAGTTCTTTGCCACCTGGTGTCCCCACTGCCAGGCCGAGGCTCAGCACCTCATCGCCCTTGCGAAGGCCCTGCCGCCGGATCGCTATGCATTTCTGTCGGTGAACGCCGACAGCGAGGATGCAGCCAGCATATACGCCTTCGAAAGGTTCTTTGCGCTGCCCTGGCCGGCCCTTCGGGACCAGGGAACCCCCACGGGCAATTTCAACCAGGCCGGGGGCGCAGGCCCGGTGACGAAGGCCTATGGCGTGGCCCTGTATCCGACCTTCTACGTCATTGACGCGAAGGGAAGGATTGCCTGGCGCGGTGACAGGGAACAGCCCGATACCCTCCTCCTGCGGGTGCTCACCGATGCCGCGGGCGCCTGAGGGTCTCCCCTGGCTCGGGCTTGCAATCCGGATCGGCGCCGCCGCCGTATGGATCGTTGCGGGAGCTGCCAAGCTGCCTGACATGGACGGCTTTCGGACGCTGGTCGAGCGCTACGGCATTCTCCCCCACGTCCTGGCAGCGCCATTCGCCTTCCTGCTGCCGTTCGTCGAGATCGCGCTGGGGCTGTACCTCGCCGTGGGGCTTTTCGTGCGCGGCACCGCGGCGGCGGGCACGGCCCTCTTCGCCGTCTTCCTGGCGGCGCAGGCCACGGCATGGGCGCGCGGGCTCAACCTCGACTGCGGCTGCTTCGGCGCGGCCGTGCAGACGAAGGTCGGGCCGCTCACCATGCTCAGGGACCTCGGCCTGGGGGTGCCCACGTTCCTCATGCTGGCCCTCCCGGCGCGCCGATTCTCCCTGGACAAACGCCTGTTCGGCGCACGCGATGCGTTCGATGGCGGTGCCACCCGCGTCGAAACTTCGTAGTTTTTTCCCCCCCATCGTAGACGACGTGCATTCCCAATGAATAAATTCTCTGCACGAATGAAATCCTGCAAGGAGGAGATATTCATGAGGCATTCTATCTGGAGATTCCTTCTGATCGCGCTTTTCATTGGCGCGGCAGCGGCCCTGGCAGGGGCGCAGTCGATGACCACGATCCAGGTGGCCACCAGCCCTGACGGCGTTCACTACCTCACCGACAGCAAGGGCATGACGCTGTATTACTACACGCTGGACGCCAACGGCCAGAGCGCCTGCTACGGCGGGTGCGCGAAGGCGTGGCCGATTTTCTATGCCCCGACGATCTCGGTGCCCGATTCCCTGGACCCCAAAGACTTCGGTACCATCACGCGCACCGACGGCACCAAGGAGACCACCTACAAGGGCTGGCCCATGTACTACTGGGTGCAGGACAAGAAGCCGGGTGACATGACGGGAGAGGACGTGCACCACGTCTGGTACATCCTGAAGGTTCCCGCATATACGGTCATGCTCGCCACCAACACGGCCGTCGGCGGCAACTACCTCGTTGACGGCAGCGGGGCGGCCCTCTACTACTTCACCAAGGACACCGCCGGCATGAGCGCCTGCACCGGTGACTGCCTGAAGGCATGGCCTGCGTTCACCGCATCCTCCATCGTCGTGCCCAGCGCGATGAATGCCTCCGACTTCGGCACCATCACGCGCGACGACGGGACGATGCAGGTCACCTTCAAGGGGTATCCCCTGTATTACTGGGTGAAGGACAAGATGCGCGGTGAGGTCACCGGGCAGGGCGTCGGCAAGGTCTGGTACGTGGTGGACCCTGCAAAGTTCAATCCGGGCAAGATGTAGAACGACTGTTGTCGGTATGAAGGCGTCCCCGGCCCGGCCGCGTTCACTATACTTTAGAGCGCGGCCCGGCCGCGCTCACTATACCTTAGAGCGCGGCCCCAGGGACGCCTTTTTTTCGCCACCCTGACGTATGCCGCCGCATTTGATACAATGAAGTTGTGCGCCAGCAATACGCGTCCGCGCCTGAGGGCCGGCATGGCGCCGGCCCTTGGGGAGGTACAATGGAAAAATCGCGGATCATGGTGGTCGAGGACGAGGGGGTGGTTGCGCTTCAGATCAGGGAGGCCCTGGAGGGCATGGGGTATGAAGTCCCCGTGGTGGCCCTGAGCGGCGAGGAAGCCCTGTCCAAGCTGCTCGAGGTCGAGCCCGACCTGATCCTGATGGACATCCAGCTGAAAGGCGGCCTCAACGGCATCGAGGCAGCCCGACGCCTCCGCCTCCGCCTCGATGTCCCCGTGGTGTACCTGACGGCATTCTCCGATGATGAGACCCTCGACAAGGCACAGCTGACGGAACCCTACGGGTACGTGCTGAAGCCATTCGACGAGAAGAGCCTGCACGCGATCATCCAGATGTCGCTGAAAAAGCATCGGCGCACGCGCGGGGTGCGGGAGAACGGGTGGTGGATGTCCGCCGTTGCCGCCAGCATGGTGGAGGCGGTGGTCATTTGCGATCCCAAGGGCTATGTGAAGTTCGCCAATCCGTCTGCCGAGGCCCTCATGGGCCTGGCCCATGCGGACGTGCTGGAAAAACGGCTGTCGGACGTGGTGCAGCTCATCGACGCCGAAAAGCGCACGCCGCTTGCCTTTCCCGTCTCTGAGCCGCTCCTGGAGGGGAAGAGCACGCTGCGCGGCGACTGCCGCCTGGTCACTCCCCAGGGAAGG